>NZ_JALW01000051.1:0-135570 GCF_000710795.1 Enterobacter sp. T1-1
TCGCCGCTGCGTAATGCGGCGGGTATCTTTATTCTCACCACCTTGTTCTACTTTATCGGTGCGGAATTACGTCTGGTCGAAGCCTTGTCGCTGTTCTGGCCGCTGAATGGCGTGATGGCGGGCGTCTTTGCCCGTTATACCTATCTCAATCGCCTGCATAACTACGCGGTGTCGTATGTCGCCATGCTGATGTACGACGCGGTCACCACCAACTGGGGAATGGCCTCGGTGGTCATCAACCTGTCGAATATGGTCTTTATCGTCGTTGTCGCATTGCTGGTGGTGCGTGATAAACGGTTGATGAAGAAAACCCCCGATCCCATTAATGCGCTGCGGCTGTTCAATTATTGTCTGATCGCCGCCTTATTATGTGCGCTGCTCGGCGCGACCGGGTCGGTGGGGATCGACAGCCATACCTTCTGGCCGCTGTTTGCCGACTGGTTCAGCGAGCAGTTCTCAACCGGCGTGCTCATTTTACCCTGCATGCTCACGGTCAGTATGCCGACGCGGGCATTCAAGCTGCGTCTGGAGCAACTTTTACCGGTCATTGCGCTGATTGTCTCGGTGATGGCATCGGTGGTGATTGGCGGGGCGGGAAGCCTTGCCTTTCCGCTGCCGGCGCTGATCTGGTGTGCGGTCCGCTACTCCTTGCCCGCGACCTGTCTGCTGACGTTTCTGACCGGCGGTCTGGAGATCGTTCTGGTCGCTAACTCCATTATAAATATCGCCGTGGGCACGCCGCTCTCTACCCCGATGATGTTCTCCGCACGGCTGGGGATTGCTACCATGGCGATCTGTCCGGTTATGGTCTCCGTCAGTATGGCGGCCATTAATTCGCTCATCCGTCAGGTGTCATTGCGCGCGGATTATGATTTTCTGACCCACGTTTATTCACGCTCCGGGCTCTATGAGGCGTTAAAGCGGGAAGAGGCGCAGCGGCAGACACGTTTTCTGTCCGTGATGCTGCTGGATATCGATTACTTCAAAAGCATCAATGATAACTATGGGCATGAGTGTGGCGACCGCGTGCTGGCCGCGTTTGCCCGCGAGGTTCAGCAGGTTGTCGGAGACGACGGTATGGTGGCGCGTATGGGCGGAGAAGAGTTCGCGGTTGTGGTGAACACCGGTGACGCGCAGCACGGCTTTGCGCTGGCGGAACGTATCAGACTCACCATTGCCGCTCATCCGTTTACCTGGCGCCAGCAAACGCTCTATCTGACCGTGAGTATTGGTCTCGGGAGCGGGAAGGCGGCGTCGTGGCAGTTGACCGAAGTCTTCAACAGGCTGATGGCCGAAGCAGACGATCATCTCTATCGTTCCAAAAAAGCGGGGAGAAATCGCACCAGTGCGCGTGTGTCAGACGATCCCATTACCCCGACCCCGGAGAGTGAAACCTGAGCGCAGCCTGCATTCTGCCGGGGATGAATCATAACGAATAGCAGATAAATTGCTTGCTAGGTATTTTTAACGTCAATAAGATACCGTAAGAAAGCTATCGGAAAATTCGCAGAATGAATGCAGCTGACAAACTCAGTAGACCCCCTCGTGTACCAGGAAGCCGGTTTGTCAAACGTATGTATCTGATGCGTATTCTCGGCACGTTTCTCTGTTTTATTCCCATCCTCTCCGTACTGATTGAACAGAATCGTTCAATCTGGCTGATGTGTTTGCTGGCGTTGAACGCGTTTATCTGGCCTACGTTTGCCTGGTATCGGGCGCGAAATTCGGCCATGCCGCTGGTGACTGAGCATCAGAATCTGGTGCTGGACGCCGGGGCGGGGGGATTCTGGATCGCCATGATGGCGGTTAATCCGCTGCCGTCGGTGGTCATTGCCACCATTATGCTGACCGACCGGCTCTCGGCAGGGGGCGTTAGGCTGATGAGAAAGGCGGCCATCACCATGGTGGGCGTTTTTCTGATGACCTGGCTGACGCAGGGAATGGCGGTGGATATGTACGTTTCGCAGCGCACCATGTTTGCCACGCTGCCTCTGATTGCAATTTATCTGCTGGCACTGAGCATATTAACGGACAGCATTGCGCTGCGCCTGCGGATCAAGAGCCGGGAGCTTGAGCGGATCGCGATGATGGATCCGCTACTGGATATCGCGAACCGACGTCTGCTCGAAAAGCGCATTGACCACGAACTGAATAAACTGCGCCAGACGTGCCGGGAATCGGCCCTGATGTTCATCGATATCGACAATTTTAAAGACGTTAACGATCGTTTTGGCCATAAGGTTGGGGATGCATTGCTGGCGGCCGTCTCGCAAATACTGCATTTGTCGACACGCCCGAACGATACCCCCGCACGCCTTGGTGGTGACGAATTTGTGGTGTTGCTGCCGGATACCACCCTTGAAGAGGCGCAAGTTGTCGCCAGACGCATTATGGATGCGGCTGCAATGAAAAAGGAGGTGGCTCAGGAGACGGTGCATTGCACGCTCAGCATCGGTATCGCCTGTGCCACGCGAGAAATGATAAGCGTAACCGACTGGCTACAGGCCGCGGACAACGCCCTGTACCGCGCCAAGCGGGACGGTAAGAACAGAATATTCGCGCACTGACAATGTCTCTGTTTAGGCTACGCTTTGAGTAACGCTTTGCGTCAGGAGACGTTATGAAAACACCTGCAACCCCAGCAAATGAAATGGAACGTCTGAACTCGCTGCGCGAGTCAGGCCTGCTTGAGATCGACAGTTCCCCGGCGTTTGACCGACTGACACGTCTGGCAAAACGCTTCTTCCAGGTTCCCCTGGCGATGGTCAATCTTATTGATGAACACTCGCTGATTGTGAAGTCGGCCGATGGTCAGGCGCCTGACACCGTTCCGCGTAATATCTCGTTTTGCGGCCATACGATCCTCAGCGAAGCGCCGCTGGTGGTTGCCGATATGCGTCAGGACGATCGATTTGCCGATAACCCGCTGGTGGCCGGTGAGCCTGGCGTAAGGTTCTATGCCGGTTTTCCACTGCGTTTACGTGACGGGGCGAGCGTGGGATCGCTGTGCCTGATTGATTATTCTCCTCGTGAATTTTCCGCAGCCGATCTTGCCGTGCTGGGCGACCTGAGCGCGCTGGCGGAAGACGAGTTTGCTGCCGTCAGCGCGGCGACAACCGATGAATTAACCGGTCTGTTTAACCGTCGGGGCTTTAACCAGCTGCTCCGGTTCACGCTCTCCGTAGCCAGACGTCGGGCGGAGCCGTTAACTCTGGGCTGGCTGGATCTGGATCGCTTCAAAGAGATTAACGATCGCTACGGACATGAAGAGGGCGACAACGCGCTGAAAGTGATGGCGGAACTGATGCGCACCTCTTTCCGTGAAGCGGATTTGCTGGTTCGCTTTGGCGGCGATGAGTTTGCCGTGCTGTTTGCCGATACCGACGAGCAGGGGGCCTGGATTGCCATGCAGTATCTGGCCGAGCAGGTTGAACAATACAATGCGCGCAGGCTGCATCCCTGGTCACTCCATTTTTCCTGGGGGCTGAGCGAGTTCGATCATAACGGCAACGATCTGCAGCAGTGGATGAAAGACGCGGATGAAAAAATGTATGCCATGAAGCAGCAGCGCAAGCGGGCAACATGACATAACAAAAGCCTATGTCTGATGTGATTGCGTTACGTAAATGTTAAATGCACAGTGAGCGTATTCAACGTAAGGAAAACCCATGAATACCTCACTGCAGATCAAAACCCTCACCCGGGACGATATTCTCACCCACCTCGATGCGCTGGCCGATATCCTTGAAAACTGTGTCAGGGGCGGCGCTTCCGTCAGTTTTATGTTGCCATTCAGTACCGATAAAGCTCGTGCTTTCTGGCAGGATATTGCCGGGAGCGTAGGGCGTAACGAACGCGTTGTGCTGGCCTGCATCGATTCTCAGGATGGCGTGATTGGCACCGTGCAGCTCATTACCGATCAGCCGGAAAACCAGCCGCATCGTGCCGATGTGGCAAAGCTGCTGGTGCATGAAAAAGCGCGTCGTAAAGGTGTCGCGATGGCGCTAATGGAGGAGCTGGAAGTGCAGGCCAGAGCAAGAGACATCTCGGTGCTGGTGCTGGATACCTCAACCGGCAGCGGAGCGGAGACCTTCTACCAGCGTGCTGGCTGGCAAAAAGTGGGGGAGATCCCGCGTTATGCGCTAATGCCGGATGGCGCGATGACTGCCACATCGGTCTTCTATAAGTTCTTGTGATTATTTCACTCAATGACGTGATGAATTGATCAAAAGCGGGGTTCTGGTCGAAAACCTTTGGTAAGTTATCATACCAATTTAATCAGGTTGTACGACTAATCATAAAAGGACCCCATTGTGAACACACTTAACCGTCGTGATTTCCCCGGTGCTCTCTACCCCGAACGAATCATTCAGTTTGGCGAGGGCAATTTCCTGCGTGCGTTTGTCGACTGGCAAATCGACCTGTTAAACGAACATACCGATCTCAATGCCGGCGTCGTGGTCGTACGCCCAATTCAAAGCGACTTCCCGCCGTCATTAAGCACTCAGGATGGCCTGTATACCACGATCATTCGTGGTCTGAATGAGCAGGGCGAGGCGGTCAGCGAAGCGCGTCTTATCCGCTCGGTGAATCGAGAGATCAGCGTCTACAGCCAGTACGATGAATTTCTGAAACTGGCGCACAATCCGGAGATGCGTTTTGTCTTTTCCAACACCACCGAGGCGGGGATTAGCTGGCACGCGGGCGATCGTTTCGAAGATGCGCCAGCGGTGAGCTATCCGGCGAAGCTGACGCGGCTGCTGTTTGAGCGCTTCAGCCATTTTAACGGCGCCGCGGACAAAGGCTGGATCATCATTCCGTGCGAGCTAATAGACTATAACGGCGAAGCGCTGCGCGAACTGGTGCTGCGCTATGCACAGGCATGGGCTCTGCCAGCGGAATTTATTCAGTGGCTGAATGCGCATAACAGCTTCTGCTCCACGTTAGTTGACCGCATTGTAACGGGGTATCCGCGCGACGAAGCGGCGACGCTGGAAGCCGGGCTTGGCTATCACGATGCGTTCCTGGATACCGCTGAACATTTCTACCTGTTTGTTATTCAGGGGCCTGAATCCCTGGCCAGCGAACTGCGTCTGGACAAATTCCCGCTGAACGTGCGGATTGTGGATGACATTAAGCCGTACAAGGAGCGCAAAGTGGCGATTCTCAACGGCGCGCACACAGCGCTGGTGCCGGTGGCGTTCCAGGCGGGGCTGGATACGGTGGGCGAGGCGATGAATGATGCCGACATATGCGCATTCATCGAAAAAGCGATCTATGAGGAAATCATTCCGGTCCTGGATTTGCCGCGTGATGAACTGGCGTCTTTTGCCAGCGCCGTTACGGGTCGTTTCCGCAATCCGTATATCAAGCATCAGCTGCTGTCGATTGCCCTTAACGGCATGACCAAGTATCGCACGCGCATTCTGCCGCAGCTGTTGGCGGGGGTGAGGGCATCTGGCACGTTGCCCGCTCGCCTGACGTTCGCGCTGGCCGCACTGATCGCGTTCTACCGTGCAGAGCGTAACGGGGAGAACTATCCGGTGCAGGATGACGCGCACTGGCTTGCTCGTTACCAACAGCTGTGGGCGCAGCATCACGATAAACAGATCACCACCCGCGAGCTGGTCGCCTCCGTTTTAAGCGTTACTGAGCACTGGGAGCAGGATTTAACTCAGGTAGAGGGTCTTGTCGGTCAGGTTTCGCGCGATCTCGACGCGATTCTGCAACAGGGGATGCGGGCCGCAGTAAAACCGCTTTGTTAAACCATATCCGGCTTCGGCCGGGTATTTTATACCTTATTAGTTACAACATACTATGAACTCTTTTATGTAAAGCAGGCTCTAGCACCGTGCGGTTTATTGCTTATAAGGTGATAAAATGCAATCTCTTATTAACAAGCTTGCAACCGTGACAGGGATCACGTTTAATAACGCGGCTCTTTCCTTTCCTGAAGCTGACTATGATTGTTCGTCCCAAACAGCACTGGCTACAACTGATTTTCGTCTGGCACGGTTCGGTACTTCCTAAAATCTATACCCGGTTGTTACTTAACTTCCTGCTATCCATCGCCGTTATTCTGATGCTGCCGTGGTATACCTCGCTGGGCATTAAATTTACCGTTGCACCGTTCAGCATCCTGGGTGTGGCCATCGCTATCTTTCTGGGGTTCAGAAACAACGCCTGCTATTCGCGCTACGTTGAGGCTCGCCAGCTGTGGGGGCAACTGATGATAGCGGCACGCTCGTTATTTCGCGAGGTTAAAAACACCTTGCCGGATGATAAACATCTGGGTGAGTTCGTCCGCCTGCAGATCGCCTTTGCCCATTGTCTGCGCATGAGCCTGCGTCGTGAAAAGGGGGAAGGGCAACTGGCGCGCTATCTGGCGGCGGAGGATTTACGCAACGTCATTGCCGCCAATTCCCCGGCGAACCGTATTCTGCTGATCATGGGTGAATGGCTGGCCGTCAGACGCCGTAACGGAGACCTCTCCGATATTCTGTTCCACAGCCTGAACAACCGTCTCAACGATATGTCGATTGTCCTGTCAGGCTGCGAGCGCATCGCCACCACGCCCGTGCCATTTGCTTATACGCTTATCCTGCACCGTACGGTCTATCTGTTCTGCATCATGCTGCCGTTCGCGCTGGTCGTTGACCTGCACTACATGACGCCGTTTGTCTCTGCGCTGATTTCGTATACCTTTATTTCGCTGGATACGCTGGCAGAAGAGCTGGAAGATCCGTTTGGTACCGAAGACAACGATCTGCCGCTGGACGCCATCTGCAACATGATGGAACGCGATCTGCTGCAGATGAACGATGAAGAGAACATTCCGGAAAGGCTGATGCCTGATAAGTATTATCAGCTGACCTGACGGGCGTTCCACTCGTCCCGGGTGATTTCCCACAGCTCAGAATCGAGCATACCGCTGACGTACGCTTTCTTTTCCGTTCTGATAAGCCGCATGCCGCTACTGTCTGAAATACGACGGGAGCGGCTATTGGCGGCCGCCTTCGGCGCGCGCAATACGGGTTTGTTCAGCGTGTTAAACCAGTAATCCGTTGCCGCAATGCTGGCTTCGCGCATATATCCCTTTCCCTGAAACTCCGGCGCCAGCCAAAACCCGCGGTTGTTATCTTCCACATCGTACAGGCAGATAACCCCCATCAGTTCATCCGGCGCGTCACGACGGCGGATGCTCCAGAACCAGGCAATCCCTTTCGCCATATCCGGCAGCGCCACGTTGTTGACATAGTTTTCCGCGCCGTTATCCGGGTAGGGCCAGGGCACGGAAGAAACCAGATAGCGGACGATCTCCCAGCGCGGATAGCGCTTTTGTATCTGAACGGCATCTTCGGCAACCAGCGGTTTTAGCAGCAAGCGTTCTGTCGTGAGCGTCGGTATCGTCATCCGCAGATCTCCATATTTAAGCGTTATGATTTTGTTTGCGTTCTGGTATTTTCATCTCTATCACATTCAGTTGAGGCGTGCTGAGTTTATACCCTACCAAAAATAGGCATCATTTCTTCAATGGCGAAATTTTAATGCGCTTGTGGTCTCTTTTAACCGGACGTGTTTTCCAGGATCTCCTGCAGCATGGCAAAGAGATAGAGGAGGCCATTGCTCGTCGTGATACCCGTGTTTTGAATCATTCCACCCCCGAGCTGGAAGGGTATTTTTCTCGCCCCCTCAGCGAGCTTCCGCGTCAAAATCCTTACCCGGTAGCGGCGCTGTTACCTCTTTTTTTAGTGGCGTTTGCGTTAAACCTTCTGCCTTTTCTCAGCGCGTTGCAGGGTTTGTCACCTTTACACCATGCACTGAGCTTTTTCGCACCATCATTAATAATGACAGGCGCGCTCATTGTTATCAGCGTGCTTCTGGCCCGAGGGGTAACGTCAGGATTGTTGGGGTTTATGGCAGTGTTCATCATTCTGCTGGTCATAACTCTCGTTCAGGTTCTGCATCTTCTGTTTTCTCATAGCGGAAACCTTTGGCCACTGGTCACCGCATCCTTCGCGCTGATACTTTGTCGGATGGTAATGAATAGCAGCGGCTTTGTGCTGTTTACCCTCTATTGTCGCACTCAGCGTATTGCCAGAGTTGCTCGTGAAATCCGGTTAAAAAGCCATTAAAGAGGTGATATGACGTTACGAAAAGCGCATCCGCAGGAAGCTGAAATACTCTGGAATATTCGCAATCAGGCGATTCGTCACGGCTGTAAAACCAGTTACGACGCGGACGTTATTGCGCGCTGGACGCCCGACGACATGCCGGAGCATTACCGGCAAATGGTCATTGAATACCCTTTTTACGTGGTGGAAGATGAAAAGGGCGACATTGCGGCAACTGGCTATCTTGATCTGGATACCCACTGTCTGGAGGCGATATTCACCTTGCCGGCGGCATCCGGAAAAGGCATGGCGACCCGGATTATCGAGGCGCTCAAACAGGAGGCACATAGCCGGGGGTTAACCCGCCTGACGCTCGATGCAACGCCTAACGCCCGGTCGTTTTACCAGAAGCTGGGGTTTGTCACGCTGAGCGAAAAGTATCATCACTCGCGCATGGCGGGCGCTGATTTACGCTGTTTTGAAATGGCGATCAACTTGTAATGTGAGGAACGCATGGCTGTCACGGTAAGACCTTTAAGCGCAGACGATTACGCCCAGTGGCGACCGCTATGGGACGGGTATACCCATTTTTATGGTTGTTTTCTTGATGAATCGGTTACCGCATCGACATGGGAAAGGGCGCTCTCAGCGCATTCACCGATGTTCTGCCGCGTAGTAGAGAAAGACGAAAAGATCATTGGTTTCGCGATGTGCATTCTCCACGAAGGCACCTGGTCAACGGCCCCCGTTTGCTACCTGGAAGATCTGTTTGTCGATGCCACCGAACGCGGTGCGGGGGCCGGGAAGGCGCTCATTGATGCCCTGATAGCCGAAGGCAAGCGCGAAGGGTGGTCGAAACTGTATTGGGTGACCCGGGAGAACAACCCGGCGCGTAAACTCTATGACAAATACGGCGAAGCTGACGATTACGTACGCTACCGCCTCTCGCTGTAAGCCTGAATCACCTGTGTTTGTATCACACTGTATCTGCGTACCGGATACATACACAGGATTGCAATAAACCCCCTTTCGCACATATCCGCTATACAAACGCGTGTTGTTATATCCCCGTCAACTGTTCTTAACCGGAGATACCAACATGTTCAGCAAACTCGCGTATTCAACCCTGGCGTTAACCGTTTCTCTTGGCACCGTCATGTCCTGTCAGGCCGAAGTCACCGGCAAAGATGTTGCCGCAGCCTTCGATCACCCTCAGCAAATTAACGCTGGCGATCTGAATATCGGCTATGTCGATATCGGACCAAAAGAGGGACAGCCGGTGATTCTGTTACATGGCTGGCCCTACGATATTCACAGCTATGCCGAAGTCGCACCCGCGCTGGCGGCAAAAGGCTACCGGGTCATTGTGCCTTCGCTGCGCGGCTACGGCACCACGCGCTTCCTGTCAGCAAGCACGCCGCGTAACGGCCAGCCTTCGGCCATGGCGAAAGATATCGTTAACCTGATGGATGCCCTCAACATTAAGCAGGCTGTTTTTGCGGGATACGACTGGGGCGCCCGTACGGCGGACATTGTCGCGGCGCTGTGGCCTGAACGCGTCAAATCCCTTGTTTCGGTAAGTGGCTATCTCATCAGCAGCCAGCAGATTGGTAAACAGCCGCTGCCGCCAAAAGCAGAGCAGCAGTGGTGGTATCAGTTCTATTTCGCAACAGAACGCGGTGCAGAAGGCTATGCCAAAAATACCCATGACTTCGCCCGTCTGATCTGGTCTCAGGCCTCACCAGACTGGAAGTTTTCCGATGCAACCTTTAACGCCAGCGCAAAATCCCTGGATAACCCCGATCACGTCGCGGTTACGCTCAGCAACTATCGCTGGCGTTTAGGCCTCGAAAAAGGTGAGCGTAAATACGACAGCTACGAGCAAAAGCTGGCGACATTGCCAAATATCACTGTTCCAACAATCACCATCGAAGGCGGCAACAACGGGGCGCCACATCCTGCGCCGCAGGCCTATGCCGGTAAATTCACCGGTAAATATGAACACCGCACCTTTGGGGCCACCGTGGGGCACAACCCGCCGCAGGAGGATCCGCAGGATTTCGTCAAGGCGGTTATCGACGCGGATAAGCTGTGATATGTGCTATTTTCAATACGTTACCCCTCAGTCAGGAGATCCCGGTGGAGCATATTGATCATATCCTTGTCGTCGATGACGACAGGGATATTCGTGAATTGATTGTCGACTATCTCGTCAAGTCGGGCTATCGCGCGTCTGGCGCGGCAAACGGCAAAGAGATGCGGGCCGTGCTAGATAAACAGCATGTCGATCTGGTGGTGCTGGACGTGATGATGCCAGGCGATGACGGATTAACGCTCTGCCGGGGACTGCGCAGCGGTAAACATAAAGATCTGCCGATCCTGATGCTGACCGCGCGCAACGAAGAGACAGACCGGATCCTGGGGCTGGAAATGGGGGCCGATGACTATGTCGTGAAGCCCTTTGTTGCGCGCGAACTGCTGGCGCGTATCAAAGCTATTTTGCGCCGTTTTCGTACCATGCCACCCAATCTGCAGGTGACCGAGGCCGGGCGCCTGGTGATGTTCGGCGACTGGCAACTGGACACCGTTGCTCGTCACCTGATCGACAGCGAGGGGATGATTGTGGCACTCAGCGGGGCGGAATACCGACTTCTGCGCGTGTTCCTAGACCATCCTCAGCGTGTGCTGAGCCGCGATCAGTTGCTTAACCTGACCCAGGGGCGAGATGCTGAACTCTTTGAGCGCTCGATTGATCTTCTTGTCAGTCGGGTTCGTCAGCGACTGAATGAAGATGCCCGCACGCCGGCCTACATCAAGACCGTTCGCAGCGAAGGGTACGTTTTTACCATGCCGGTGATCATCAAAGAGGCCAATGAATGAGGCTCTGGCCACGCTCGTTACTGACGCGACTGCTGATCATCGTGATGCTGGGGCTCCTGCTGGCCAACGCGCTCAGCCTCACGCTGGTCATGCTTGAGCGGATGCGCAGCGCCCGCACGGTGATGCTCGGCAACCTGGAATATGACGTTTCCACCAGTGTGGCCATCCTCGACCGGCTTCCCGCGGGGGAGCGTCCAGCCTGGCTGGAACGACTGGCGCGGGGGAACTATCGCTACATTCTGGGCACCGGTGAACCGGGGCCCGCACCGCATGACAAACGCTCGCAGGATGCCATCCGCACCCTGACAGAGGCGCTGTCGGCAACCTGGCCACTGACGTTTACTGCCGTACCGGGGCCGGTTTCCCATATTCAGGCCCACCTTACGCTGAGCGATGGTTCGCCGCTGACCATTGACCTTATCCCCCGAATGCCTCCGGTCGCCAGCTGGCTGCCTGTAGTGCTTGTGTTGCAGCTACTGCTTCTGGCGTTCTGCTCATGGATTGCCGTGCGCCAGGTTATTAGACCCTTTTCTCAGTTTACCCGGGCGGTGGATTCCCTCGACCCGGCAGCAAGCTCGCCAATGACCGAGGCAGGGCCGGTCGAGGTGCAACGGGCCGCGCACGCCTTTAATGCGATGCAGGCGCGTATCCAGTCTTACCTGCGCGAGCGCGCGCAGATCCTGGCCTCCGTATCGCACGACCTTCAGACCCCGATAACGCGCATGAAGTTGCGCGTCGAAATGGCGGACCAGCCGGAGCTACGGGACAAGTTGCTCAACGACCTGGATAATATGACGCGCCTGGTGCGGGAAGGAATAGCGTATGCCCGGTCATCAGAATCTCTGGAAGAGACCTCGCTCAAGCTGGAGTTGAATGCCTGGATAAACAGCATCGCCAGTGATTACCAGGACATCGGGAAAAACGTGCAGCTTCAGGCAACCGATGCCCGTCTGCCCGTGGTCACGCGTCCGCAGGCGCTACGCCGGGTGATGACCAATCTGCTGGATAATGCGCTGAAATTTGGCGACTACGCCGTCATTACGATTCATTCAGATGCCCGTCATGCCACGATCGCCATTCGCGATGGCGGACCGGGGATACCGGACGCCGAACTGGAGGCAGTATTGCAGCCGTTTTATCGGGTGGAAACCTCACGAAACCGCGACACCGGGGGCACCGGATTAGGGCTGGCGATCGCCGCCCAGTTGACTGCGCAGTTAGGTGGGAAATTGCATCTGGCGAACCACGCCGAGGGTGGGCTGGAAGTTTCGATTACGCTGCCGCGCGGGTAATTGTACGGTTTTGTATCGGACAGCCCTCATGATACGCGCGCAGACAATTCGCGCTGATTTGCACACATCCTGAACATATCAACACGGTGAAATAACCTCACTGCAGCTTCGCAGGGCATCTGTAATGTGAGGTCACTATGTTTCTGATAATCGCTTTTCTGGGCGGGATGATAAGCCTGCTCAGCCCATGCACACTCCCGGTTATTCCACTGCTGTTTGCCGGGTTCCAGGGGCAACGACGGCATATTGTGGCGTTGCTCGCGGGGATGATTGTAATGTTCACCCTCGTGGCACTGGTGGCTACCGCAGCCAGCAACTGGATCGCCCAGGCGACGATAGCAGGGCGCTGGGTCGCACTGGTTGTACTGGCAATAGCCGCGCTGGCTCTTATTTTCCCGACATTCGCCCAGCGTATTGCCGGACCGGCCGTCAGCGCAGGTAATCTCCTCAACACACGCAGCGGGCAGACGCACGGTACTCTCTCCGCGTTTCTGGCCGGGCTGGCCGTTGGGTTGCTCTGGTCGCCGTGCGCCGGACCGATTCTGGGTGCCATCTTCAGCCTGAATATTGCCGGTCACTCCGCCATTGCCACGGGGGCACTGCTGGCCGCTTACGGCAGCGGATGCGCGCTGATGCTGGGGCTGCTGGTTATCGGTGGTCGCGCGCTAATGGCACCCCTGCGTGCCAGATCGGCATTGATGGAAAGGTTACGCAAGGGGGCGGGCGTGGTGATGTTAGCGACCGTTGCGTTTAACGCCACCGGGATGACGTCCGTTCTGAAAGGCGCCAACGGGGTCGCAGACCGTCTGGAAAATTCGCTCCTGACGCTGGCGAAACCCGCAACGGCACCGGTGAAGCTTCAGCCGGTGATGACCGAGCCCAGCAGCCAGTTACCCTCCTTAAGCGGCGGAACAGGATGGGTTAATGGTGACCCTGTCACGTCTGACTCTCTGCGGGGGAAGGTAGTATTGATTGATTTCTGGACGTGGGACTGCATCAACTGTCAGCATACGCTCCCGCACGTTCGCGACTGGGCCAAAAAGTACCAGGCGCAGGGTCTGGTGGTAATAGGTGTGCATACGCCGGAATACCCGTGGGAAAAACCGCTCGCCTCGGTACAAAAAGCAGTGACGAAATGGCAGCTCCCGTATCGGGTGGTCACGGATAATAACTATAAGATCTGGAACGCCTTCGGGAATCAGTACTGGCCCGCGCACTACTATTTCGATGCCAAAGGGCAACTGCGCTACACCTCCTTTGGCGAGGGCAATTATGACCAGCAGGAAAAAGTCATTCAGCAGTTGCTGAAAGAGGCTCGCTCCTGAGCCGACTTATGGCTGACGTTGAGCAACGATAAACAAGCGTGGAAATGCCAGCAGTATCTGCCCGTTTTCCTGAAGCGGATACTGCTCTTCCAGCAGTTCATGGTAGCGTTGCAGGAACTGCTTCTGCTCGCTTTCATTCAACTCCTGTAACCACGGACGCAGCCCCGTGGCGCTGACCCAGTCAATAATCGCCTGATGCGATCCCATTTTATGGAAATAGGTCGTGCGCCAGATATCCACGTCGCAGCCTGCCTCCGTCAGAATATCGTAATACGCATGGACACCGGGCAGAGGTTCACGGCCTCGATTCGGATAACCTTGTTCAACAGCCACTTCGCGCATCGAGACGTGTGTCGGTTCAAGCCAGTTATCAGGCATCTGGATCGCCAGCACGCCGTTTAGCTTCAGCAGCGAAACCAGATGCGGCAGGAGATCGTAATGGTCAGGGATCCACTGTAGCGAGGCATTCGCATAAATCAGGTCCAGCGGCTGGCCTGGCTTGTACTGGCGAATATCGGCCTCAACGAAGTGGCAATCGGGCAACGCCTGGCGCGCCTCTTCGAGCATCGCCGGTGAGTTATCGACACCGGTGATGTGGGCAGAAGGCCAGCGATGCTTCAACAGCGCGGTGCTGTTTCCCGGTCCGCAGCCTAAATCAACGATGGTGGACACCTCATCCAGTGGAATTCTGGCGAGCAGTTCAGCAGCAGGGCGCGTGCGTTCGGCACCGTATTGCAGATAAAGCGAAGGGTTCCAGTCGGCCATTTTTGCCTCTCCGTGTTGAATTCATCAGCAAGAATAGCACAGGCAGAGACCCGCACTGGGGCAGGTCTCGACCGACGCAGTGACTACAGAACGCCTTTCAGCGCGATATGGTAAAGCAGCATGATCGTTTTGCCGTCGACAATCCTGCCGGTATCAATACCGCGCAAGGCCTCATCCAGCGGCATTTCCAGCACGTCGATATCTTCTCCCTCTGACTTGATGCCGCCGCCTGCGCTGGCCCGATCCTGCGGCTGATACTCTGCGATATAAAAATAGAGTTTTTCCGTGACGGAGCCTGGGCTCATGTAGGCTTCAAAAACTTTCTCAACACGGGAGACACGATATCCGGTCTCTTCTTCCGCTTCCGCCTTGATGCGGCTTTCGGGATCCATGTTATCCAGCAGCCCGGCAGCGGCCTCGATAAGGTCGTCCTCATGGCCATTGATAAAGACCGGAAAGCGGAACTGGCGCGTCAGGATCACCGTTCTTTTATCACGGTTATAGAGCAGTATCGTGGCCCCGTTTCCCCGGTCATACACTTCGCGGCTTTGCCGCTGCCATTCACCGTCGCGTCGCTGCAGCTCAAAGGTGTACTTTTTCAGGATGTACCAGTTATCCGACAGCGTTTCATTTTCAATGATGCGCACATCTGCACGTTTCGATTGCACGTTTGCTGCTCCTTACGTAGAGTGATCGTCATAAACAGCATTATCATGCACATTCAAGATAAAACGTGCAACATCAGGAATCCACAATGCTCACCAGTCAGCGAAAACAATTAATCCTCGAGAAGCTTGCCGCTGAAGGCCAGGTCCAGTCTAAAGCGCTCAGCGCACATTTCGCGGTGTCAGAAGACACCATTCGTCGTGATCTCCGCGAACTGGCGGCGGAAGGGCGTTTGCAGCGTGTCCATGGCGGTGCGCTGCCGGCCTCGTCGGCCACTGTGCCATTTGCCGAGCGTAAATCGGTGAAGATGGACGCAAAAAAAAATGTGGCCCGCAAAGGCGCAAAGCTCATTTCCCCTGGGCAGGTGGTGATTGTCGACGGCGGCACAACTACGTCGGAACTGATCGCGTATTTACCGGCGGATTTACGCATTACCGTGGTCACACACAGCCCGAGCATCGCCCTTGGGCTCGTCGAGCATCCTTCGATTGAAGTGATCCTGATCGGAGGACGTCTGTACAAACACTCCATCGTGACGGTAGGCGCAGCGGCCATTGAAGGCATCGACAATATCCATGCGGATCTGTTCTTCATGGGGGTTACCGGCATCCATCCTGAAGCGGGGCTTACCACCGGCGACTTCGAAGAGGCGTGCATCAAACGTGCATTTTCCGGCAGGGCCGCCGAGACAGTGGTCCTGGCATCGCCAGAAAAAATTAACACCGCGTCATCGTTTGTGATTGGCGAGCTATCGCTGGCCAATACGATTGTCGTGGAAGACGATACCGATCGCGCCTGGATTAGCGCGGTAAGGGAGAAGGGCGTCTCCGTGGTAACGACCTCAGATCCAGAATAACCCTTGAACCTGCCTGTGATCAGCAGGCAGGTTCAGGCGCGTCCTCAGGCCTGAGGGATGCTTTCTAATGAGGTGTAAACGTTCAGCCCGAGCTTACGGGCAACCTCGATATCCATATCAGCTCCCTTAGACGCACCGGCAATACGATAAATCGCGTCGCATTTCCCAATAAGCCGGTGTGCAACGGGATAGAGCATCGCTTCACTGATTTCATCCCCAATGGACGTTGAACCAGCGGCCTTTGCCAGCGGTAGCGCAAGCCATTCACCAATCACCGGAACGTGGCCACGCTGGTATACGGCTAACGCTGCGTTTTCCAGACGGGCAAGGTTTTCATCCATTTTGGCCTGGTCGCCATCAGTCCCGCTGCGCCAGGGGCCCGCTATTAAAATCAACTGTTGTGTCATACATACCTCGTTGCGTGATGGTGCATGAATTTGCACGTTATTATTTGAAGCATCGGTTTTTAGCTCTTAAACGTATCTTAATAGGCATTATCGTGCAAATACAAGCAGTGTCATGCATGGCGGTGATGTTGCATAAGCGCGACGCTGGTCTATGCTCAACATGCAGAGACTCGCCATTCTCTGGGGCAATTGAAAAATAACAATAAGTTGCGTTTCAGGGGGTGGAAATGAATAAGGTCCTGCTCGCATTATTATCCTGCGTGCTCTCGGTCATCTCATTTACTGGCGTCGCCGCCGAGCCACGCCAGGAGCCTACTGAGCAGGAGCGGGCCCGAACCGTTTATATTTTTCATCAACCGATTGTGATGTTGCAGGCCAAATTTGGTCTCACGACGCCTGAAGAACGCGTGTTACGTATTCGCCATACCCTGCGCAATTTCACGCAGCAGGACGTACGTGAGCCGCTGAAAATTGTTCCCGTCACCCGTTACAACCAGCAGGGAAGGCTGATTGTCATGAACAATAAGCCTGTTTTATTGCTTACGCAGGCGGACCTGGATGAGGGGGACGATTTGACTCTCGACCAGGCCGCTCAGCGCGTGCTGGCGCGGATGGAGGCGCAACGTACGGCGCTTCGCGATCAATATGACACCGGCTGGCTGGCGCTCTCCGCCGGGAAAACGGTCGTCGGGCTGCTGGTTCTGTCTCTTTTCTGGTACGGGGCGTGGCGGTCGTGGCGCTGGGTTCGCAATGTCTGTCGTCGCCGCATCCTTGAAAACCGCAGCGTTATCCCGCAGAGCTGGCGTAAGTTTGTCGGCGCAATTGAGGCTCGTTTGTATGCTTTGCTGATGATTTTACTGGGCATTCTCGGATTGTATCTCTGGCTGAGTTGGGCGTTCAGCTTGTTCCCCTGGACACGCGTCTGGGGCGCATCGTTAGGCGACTGGACCATGCGCGTGCTGCGGGATATTGCGCTGTCGATTGTCTCGGCCATGCCGGGAATTATGATTGTCCTGATCATCTTTGTGATTACCGCCTTTATTCTGAAGCTCCTGAAGGTGTTGTTAAATCAGGTGGAAGCAGGGCGCCTGCAGCTGCCGGGCATTCATCCTGAAACCGTGGGAGCTACGCGTAAACTGATTTCTGTCGTGGTGTGGTTATTTGCCCTCTCTGCGGCCTATCCGTTTTTACCGGGAGCGAATTCTCTGGCGTTTAAAGGCATTAGCGTCTTCTTTGGCCTGATGCTTACCCTGGGTTCGGCAGGCGTGATGAACCATGCTATGAGCGGACTGGTACTGATCTACTCACGAGCGTTGAGGAAAGGAGACGTTATACGGGTGGCGGATAACGAAGGGCTGGTCACGGAGATAGGCATGCTGGCGACCAAGATCATCACCCGCGAGAATTATGTTGTGACCGTACCCAATGCGGTGGTGGTGAGCGGAAAAATCACCAATCTGAGCGTACAGAATCCTGACGGTGGCGTGAACCTGACGATTGGCGTGACGATTGGCTATGACACGCCGTGGAGACAGGTTCATGCCATGCTGGAGATGGCGGCGAGACGGTCGAAATGTGTTGACCCTTCGCAGCAGCCCCTGGTGCGTCAGCTGGGGCTGATGGACTGGTACATTGCCTATGAGCTGCAGGTAAAATTGCAGCCCGGACAGTCACTTGCCGAAGCCCGCAATGAGCTCCACAGTAACATTCAGGACGTTTTCAACGAGTTCAACGTGCAGATTATGTCGCCAAACTTCGTGATGCAGCCGGAAGGTGCGGTCGTCGTCGCGGAAGAAAACTGGTTCGCAGCACCGGCAGAGAAACCCGCACAAAAACCATCATGAATCAGTCCGGTGCATGACAGACCGCCTCGATATTATGGCCGTCAGGCGGCGAACATCATCCTTTTGTGCAATCCTGTCCAATGCCGAAACGGACAAATGGCATATTCAAAACGTCAGGGTTCGAACTGCTGAAATACACCATTCCCGTACGGTTATCCATCGGCTTGTATTTTTTCAGCATCTCCAGTTCGATACCGGTACTCATAAATGATTTGCCGTTTTTATCAAACAGGAAGAAACACATTTTATTGTCTTTGCCCGGCTCAATACTTTTATCAGACGCGTTATTCAGTGTCACCTTGTAGCTAACCATGTACTGCGCTTCGCCAGTTGTGCTATCCCATTGACTTCCCTGGGATTGCTTTTCAGCAAAAAGAGTAATACCGCCCTGAGACGCTTTCTGAGCTGCCAGGGCAGTTCCGGCTGCAGAAACCGCTAAAGTTAGACATACTGCTTTAATTAAGTTACAACGCATTTTTCCTTCCTCCTGTTAAAATACAGAGCCGCTAAATGGCGGACCGTTTCCGCCCAACAAATGTCCAACGCAGGTAGTCATAAAGCCAGTTAAAGAGCATCGTGTATGGCAGAAAAAACAGTACCAGACCGATCTCGACAAAAAATGCCTCAGTGACTGTTAAATTCAGCATTACCATCGCGACAGGAATTAATGTAATGATAAGTCCTGTTTCAAAGCAGACAGCATGGATTGCACGCACGAGAAATGTTCGTTGAAATGCATATTTTTTCTGCAAGGCGTCAAAGAATTTATTAAACACAAAATTCCATGCCGTGGCGGCAAGTGCAGATATCACGGACAACGAACCCGACTGAAGCACCGACACGTTCATCAGCCACGCAAGTGACAGCGCAGTGATGACATTGGCCGTCACTTCGAAAAGAACCGCATGCAAAACGCGTTCTTTAAAACTTTTATCCAGTTCAATTTCCATTTACTTAGTACGGCTTTTTTTAAAAACTGAAGTATATCAGACGTGCTTCAACTTTCTCTAAACGTGAAGGTTAGAATGGCTGTCAGGCCCCGGTTATTCGGGGCCTTGCTCTATGTTCTGAGGAAAAGATGGAAAATCAACCCGATTACCGCACATGCGGCAATTACGTGTGTGACTTTATATTTGAACCTGAAAAGTGCGATAGCGGCAGCAAGTGCAATGACCGCTGCTATCCAGTCCATTTTGCCATCAAAACCCTGTGGCCAGAGCACGTGGTAGCCAAAAAAGAGTGCCAGATTCAGGATCACGCCAACCACCGCTGCAGTAATTGCGGTGAGTGGCGCGGTGAAATTAATATTGTTGTGCGTCGTTTCAATAAAAGGCCCACCGGCCAGGATAAACAGAAACGATGGCAGAAACGTAAACCAGGTCGCCAGCACGGCCGCTACAGCACCTGCCAGGAAAAGCTGATCCGGGCCATACGCCATATTCACATAGCCACCAACAAATCCCACAAATGCCACAATCATGATAAGCGGCCCCGGCGTGGTTTCGCCCAGAGCCAGACCATCAATCATCTGCGTTGGCGTGAGCCACTGATAATGACAAACCGCGCCCTGGTAGATATAAGGCAGTACCGCATAGGCACCCCCAAAGGTCAGCAGCGCCGCCTTGGTAAAGAACCAGCCCATCTGGGTAAACGGGTGCATCCAGCCAAGGCTCAGATAGAGCATCGCCATTGGCGTTGCCCATAAAAAAACACCGGCAATGATAATCAGGGTCAAGCGTGACCAGTTGAAAACCGTATGCGGAGCCGCTGGCGTATGGTCATCAATAATGGCAGCACCGTAGGATTTTCGGCTGGCGTCATGGGCGTTACCCTGACCAAAATGGTCGGGGAAAAGGCGCCCACCCACATAACCCATCATTGCAGCTGACAGGACAATAACGGGAAAAGGGACATTGAGGGCGAAAATGGCGACAAACGCGGCGGCAGCGATTGCCCACTGCGTGCGGTAACGCAGCGCCCGAGAACCGATACGGTGCGCAGCCTGCACAACAATCGCCGTAATTGCCGGTTTTATGCCGTAAAAGAGACCGGCCACGACAGACAAATGGCCATACGCCACGTAAATCCACGACAGGACAATAAGGATAAAAAGGGAAGGGAGCACAAACAGTGTCCCGGCAACCACGCCGCCCCAGGTGCGGTGCATCAGCCAGCCAATATAGGTCGCCAGTTGTTGCGCCTCCGGGCCCGGAAGCACCATACAGTAATTCAGTGCATGCAAAAAGCGCTGTTCGGATATCCAGCGTCGGTTTTCAACCAGCTCCTGATGCATTATCGAAATTTGACCAGCCGGCCCGCCAAAGCTGATGAATCCCAGCTTCAGCCAGAATAAAAAGGCTTCACGGAAACTGACATGCGGAGGTGGAACGCCCGGTTCGTCGTCGACCGGAGGCAGATTGCTGTTCATGAGTATCTGAACCTGTTTTTGAATTCTGCTGAGAGAAGGATCCGCTAAGCATATGCCATATTTATGAAAGATGAGTGATGATGGCTGAATCAGCAAATTCGATATATGTTGCATATTGTACGTTTCACAAACTCACCCCTTGTATATCGATATCAGGTTCGATACGGTACAAAAAATTGCTCATCGATAAGGATTATCCATGTATATCGCCGTCCCCCCTGGACAAAAAAGTGTAGCGTGGTCAGAAATGGCGCTTGATCGCGAAGCCCGCAGATTAGTGAATATCGCCAATATAATCTCATCAACACACCTCAAGGATGGCCTGACGCGCCTCAGATTTGTGGAAGAAATCCGCGATCTTATCTCTCAGCAGTTGGCAGCAGCTCGTAGACTTAAAACGATTGAATCTTATACGCACTCAACAGAGATATTACGTACAGAGACGGCAAACTTACTGGAACAGGACAGATTAATACGCACCAGGGCCGCACAAATTTACGCAAAGATTGAATTTGTGAAGGAGAATAATGAAATTGTCGGATATGTAATCAGCGCTGTTAGTGTAGTGTTATCAGGTTTTGAAATCGTTGGCGGAGTGGCTCTTTTTGGCACTATGACACCTGTAGGGATGCTCGCCGGAGCTACGTTAGTTATGGACGGTCTGAACGGGATTTCCAGGGAAATAAACAATCAGCTTTTAGAAAAGGAAAATTCTCAGGGTGTTTTTGCTGATGGTGCGATCGCGGCGGCTCAGTTTTTAGGATTTCGCGGGAATACAGGGTTAGCTTTATATAATGGTGTCAGTCTGGCCGCGAACATCTATGGTGTGTTTGGGCTAATGAGAAAACCAGATGCATGGCGACTTTTTCACTATGTACCACAAGATTATTACAGAAAAGTCAGTTCAATGAGTCGCCCAATGTTGACGATGAAAATTGTAGGGTATGGACTCAAAGCAAAAATCATTTTTGATCTGTTAGCAACTGAGAAGAACTCTTAGCGGATTTTCTTTTTAAATTTCCATGCCTTATAGGAAAGAAGCGGTGGCTGGAAAAACCAAATGATGAACAAAGCGATCAACATAGCAACACCTGTGGATATAACATTTTCTCTGGACGCTATGGTAAGTACTACGAGGTAAACAGCAGCAAGCAATATGGTCAACAACAATGCTGCGTTAAAACGTCTGGACAAGTCGGATATGACCATATCCAGAGAAAGGGCATCTTTAATTATGTACTTACGCAGCTTCTGCAGGTCCGAGGATGTAAATCCAGAAGCCAGAAGTTTTTCTTCGGTTATCGCCATGTTTTCTTCCTGAGCGGTGATCTCTTCTCGTAATGAATACTATCAACCATTTAGCCAAGTGGATAGTGATCTGTAGGAAACGCGTAAATGATCTTACAACAACTATGAATAGGCAGAGGAAATGACGGCCATGAAAAGCTCAATTCTCCCAGATTCAATGTTGGTGCGCATAATGTATATTATGTTAAATTCGATAAATCCTTAAATCATGTCCTGTGCCTCAGCCTCTGCTCTCACATCATAATCAGTCAATGATGTCGGAAGGCTTTTCAAACTCTGGCGACCAGTACCCTCCACTTCCATGGTACGTTTCTGCCCCCAGGACGAACTGGGTACCGCAAAAGTTGCATGCAAAGTGGTAATCGACAATGTCGCCCCATATCATCTTTTCAGCGCACTCACTGAAGCTGTACTGATTCCAGTCGTCCTTTGTCAGAACTTCTGACAACATCCCTTCGTTGATTGCATTTCTGGCAATACGAATTGCTTTTCGTAACTGATCGGGCGTCCGGATAACGTACTTAACACAGAGTTCACGGCAGTGCTCGCAGCTCATATGGCTGAACCTCTTTCGCATGACGGGCTGATGACGTTTATGTCATTATATACAAATGATTAAAGCACTATATCGTCGACTAAACCACTGTAACGACCTGGCGGTAAGAATCAGCAAGGCCAATACTGCACAACTGCAACAGTTAAAAGCGGAACTGGCCGAACTGATCGGGACACCGACGGGATGCTATACCATGGGCATTCCAGCTGTTCTCAGTACCCTTGGGGTGATCGTCAGTTTTGGGATACCGCAGCTGTGGTTGGGTTACAACGTCAGCGCCGCCCTCGGGCTGCCTGAAGAAAGCGTATTTATATGGGTGGTTTTGATCGCCCTGCTGTTCTCAGGCATCAATGGCATGACGATGTTTCTGATTGGCAAAGGCCTCATGCGTGCCGTGCAGATGCATCTTACGCTGGCGGTTATAAGCCTTGTGTTAACGACAGTCTATCTGCTGACTGCGCTAAGCGGTGCGAGTGTTCCGGGCGTCAGTCTCATCGCGGCGCTGATAAGCATCTTTATGCTGCTGCTCAGCGGTTACTGCATCCACTCTACTTCTTTCTATAAGATGCTGCTCTTTACCCTGCACAATCGTGCCTTGCGTAAACTTTTGCACCAGACTCGTAAAACGTAAGACCCCGCCATCTCTGGCGGGGGTCTGTTTATTGCTTTTTATACCTGCGCAACCAGATAAGCTTATACGCCGCCGGAATGATAAACAGCGACAGCAGCGGCGCTGTTATCATCCCGCCAATCATCGGCGCGGCGATCCGACTCATCACTTCTGAACCCGTTCCGGTTCCCCAGAGTATGGGCAGCAAACCCGCAATAATAACCGCCACCGTCATCGCCTTGGGTCGGACACGCAGAACCGCGCCATGGTACAGGGCTTCATCCAACGCTTGTGCGGTGAATGTCTCCCGTCGGGATAAGGCAGGGTTCGCTTCGATGGCATGACGCAGATACATCAGCATCACCACGCCAAACTCGGCGGCCACCCCGGCCAGGGCAATAAACCCGGTGCCGGTGGCGACAGACATATGGAAGCCCTGCCAGTACAGGAACCAGATCCCCCCGACCAGAGCGAACGGCAGACTCATCAGGATCAGCAAGGCTTCATCAACGCGTCGGAATGCCAGATACAGCAGAATGAAAATGATCATCACCGTCATCGGCACCATCAGCTTCAGTTTCTTATTGGCATGTTCCAGCAGCTCAAACTGACCGGAGAACGACACGCTGGTTCCCGGTCTCAGCTTCACGTTCTGGCTGATGGCCGTCTTAAGGTCATTGACCACCGACACCATATCCCTGCCGCGGGCATCAATATAGATCCAGCTGGTTGGTCGGGCATTTTCCGTTTTAAGCATCGTCGGGCCGGAAACGACACGTATGTCCGCCACATCCCCCAGCGTGATTTGCTGCTTCATCGGGGTCAGGATCGGCATCTCTTTCAGAGCCTGTGGGCTGTTCCGGTAGTCCTGAGGATAACGGATATTGATCGGGTACCGGGCCACGCCCTCGACCGTTTCCCCTACCGTCTCGCCACCAATGGCGGAGGAGACAAACAGCTGCACATCCCCCACCGTCATACCGAAGCGGGACGCTTTTTCACGATTAATATCCACATCAATGTAACGCCCGCCTTCCAGCCGCTCTGCAAGAGCAGACACCACGCCGGGTACGGTTTTGGCGACCGCTTCAATGCTCTGCGCCGTGGCGTCGATATCCGACAGAACGGTGCCTGACACCTTGATACCGATTGGGCTTTTAATCCCGGTAGAAAGCATGTCGATGCGGTTACGGATCGGCGGCACCCAGAGGTTAGCCAGACCCGGCAGACGGACGGTTTTATCGAGTTCGTCAATAATCTTGTCAATCGTCATCCCGGGTCGCCACTGATCCTCGGGTTTCAGTTGAATGGTGGTTTCCACCATTTCAAGCGGTGCGGGATCCGTTGCGGTCTCTGCCTTACCGGTCTTGCCAAACACAGACGCCACTTCAGGAACGGTTTTGATGAGCTTGTCCGTGGTCTGCAACAGCGCAGCCGCTTCAGCCGGAGAAACGCCCGGCAGTGTTGATGGCATATACAGCAGATCGCCTTCGTTGATCTTCGGCAGAAACTCGCCGCCCATCTGACTCAGCGGCCAGATAACCGTGAAGATTGACAAAGCCGCCACCAGCAGGGTTGTTTTTGGCCAGTGAAGCACCCGCAGCAGCAGCGGATGATAGGCTTTAATCAGCAGCCGGTTCAGCGGGTTACTGCTCTCGGCAGGAATTTTCCCCCGGATCCAGAAGCCCATCAGAATGGGAATGACGATAATGGCCAGCGCGGCTGCGCCTGCCATGGCGTACGTTTTGGTAAAGGCCAGCGGACCAAACAGACGCCCTTCCTGACCTTCGAGGGTAAAAATAGGGATGAACGATAAGGTGATGATCAGCAGGCTAATAAACAGCGCGGGGCCTACTTCAACGGAGGCGTTGGTGATCACCTTCCAGCGGGTCGCGTTATCAATCTGCTCGCCAGGGTGCTGATGATCCCACTCCTCAAGCCGTTTATGCGCGTTTTCAATCATCACGATGGCGGCATCCACCATCGCCCCCACGGCAATGGCGATCCCGCCCAGGGACATAATATTGGCGTTCAGCCCCTGGAAATGCATGACGATAAAGGCAATACACAGGCCTAGCGGCAGAGAGATAATCGCCACCAGCGCAGACCGCACATGCCAGAGAAACAGCGCGCAGACGATGGCCACCACAATAAACTCTTCCAGCAGTTTATAACTCAGGTTATCAATGGCCCTATCAATCAGCTGGCTGCGATCGTACGTGGTAACAATCTCAACACCTTCCGGCAGGCTGGCCTTCAGCGTCTCCAGTTTATCTTTTACCGCGGTAATCACTTCCCGCGCGTTTTTACCCGAACGCAGGATCACCACGCCGCCCGCGACCTCTCCCTGCCCGTTAAGCTCGGCGATCCCGCGCCGCATTTCAGGCCCGGTTTGTACGCGAGCAACATCACGCAGATAAACCGGTACTCCGTTCTCGCCGGTTTTCAGGACGATGTTATTGAAATCATCAATGCTCTGAAGATAGCCGCTGGCCCGGACCATATACTCTGCTTCCGCCATTTCGACCGATGAGCCCCCTGCTTCCTGATTAGAGGATCCCAGAGCCTGCTTCACATCAGCCAGACTGATGCCGTATTGCGCCAGTTTCAGCGGATTGACCTGGATCTGATACTGCTTCACCACCCCGCCGACCGAGGCCACTTCCGCCACGTTCGGGATGGTTTTCAGCTCAAATTTCAGGAACCAGTCCTGCAAGGAACGCAGTTCGGACAGGTCGTGTTTTCCGCTGCGATCCACCAGCGCATATTCAAAGATCCAGCCCACGCCCGTAGCGTCTGGCCCAATTTCCGAACTGACACCAGCAGGCAGCTTCCCCTGAACCTGATTGAGATATTCCAGAACGCGCGAGCGGGCCCAGTAGAGATCGGTCCCGTCTTCAAAAATGACGTACACATAGGAATCACCAAACTGTGAAAACCCACGCACGGTCTTCGCACCCGGCACCGACAGCATGGTAGTGGTGAGCGGATACGTCACCTGGTTTTCGACAATTTGCGGTGCCTGGCCGGGGTAACTCGTTTTAATAATCACCTGAACATCAGACAGATCGGGTAAGGCATCCACCGGCGTATTGATAATGGTCCATGTTCCCCAGACGCTAAGAAACAGCGCCCCCATCATCACCAGGAAACGGTTGGCGACAGCACGCCGGATAATCCATGCAATCATCGTCGTCTCCTCAATGGCCTGAATGACTCTTTTCAGGCTGACGCATACGCTCCAGCGCACCGGTAATATTGGCTTCGGAATCAATCATGAACAGACCGCTAACCACCACCGACTCCCCTTCGTTGAGGCCGGATCCTACGGCGGACTGCTGCTGGGATTCGTGCAGAACGTGGATCTGCTTCGGCACAAACCGCCCTTCCGCGTCAACGGTGATGACCCGCTGTTCTTTACCCGTATCGATAACGGCCTGGGAGGGGATCAACAGCATCTCCTGGCTTTGGGTGTTCAGCTTCAGATATGCATTCATGCCCGGCTTGAGCCGTTCGTCTTTGTTGGAAACCTGCAAGCGAACCTGCAGCGTACGGGTGGCAGGATCGACGCTTGGCAAAATGTTCCATTTTTCAACGTGAAACGATGTATCCGGGTACGCCGGGACCGAAATGTCAAACTGCGAGGAGTCTTTCAGCAGATACGCGATGGATTCAGGTATGGCCGCGCTGATCCACACCGGATCCATCCCCTGAATCTGTGCCACAACCTTATCTTTCGAAATATTCATCCCGGTACGCAGGTCAAAGCCGGTGATCACCCCGTCAATGGGGGCTTTGATGGTAAACCGGGTCTGGACCGTGCGGGTCGAGCGTAACCTTTGAATATCCGCTTCCGGCATGCCTGCCAGACGAAGCCGTTCAAGCACCCCTTTCAGCTGCGTGGGCGTGCCACCGGTGCCGGACAACAGAAGGAACTCACTCTGCGCTTCCACCCACTCCGGAATGGTGATATCGATGAGCGGCGTACCTTTCTTCACACGATCGCCTGTCGTCAGGGGATACACTTTCTCCACAAAGCCTTCGGATCGTGCCTGCACAATCACAAACTGATATTCGTTATAACTGACGTTGGCCGGGATGGTCTGGGCATAATTCAGCGTGCCGCGGGTCACTTTTTGCGTTTTTAATCCCAGGTTCTGAACCTGCGTCGGATCAATACGGATACCGGCACCGTTTTTATCGTCATTCTCATCCGCGTATTTAGGGACCAGATCCATATCCATAAACGGCGATTTACCGGGTTTATCGAATTTAACGTCGGGCTTCATCGGGTCATACCAGAAAAGCACCTTTCGTTCCGGCGGGGTAATTTCTTTTTTTTCTGCAGCATAAATATACTGCCACGCCGTCACTGCAATCAGCCCTCCCGCAAGAAGGCTGCCGATTATCATTGCAGCATATTTAACCTTTAACGATGCCATGCCGTGTCTCGCTATTTAATGCTCTTGAGTAAAGAGATATTGCCCTGCTGCACAAAAGAAAATTTCACGCGGTTGCCGACTTTTACGGCCTTAATACTTTCGTCTGCGTCAGTAAAGGTGAAACGCATGGTCATGGCGGGCCAGCCAATTTCCGGGATGGCTTCATGAGCGATCGTTACCTTTTTGTTTGTGAGATCAACGCCCTTCACGATGCCAGTCCCGGAGACAACCTGCTCTGTGGCCCCTTCGCCGGCAGCACTCATCTCTGCATGCTGATGAACCTCGGCCTGCAGGCCGGCAGAAAACATCATGGAGATCGCACCGAATACAACGGCCTTCATTGAATTACGCATATTATTTTCCTGTTGAGTTAATTATGGTTATTCGACCCAACCGCCGCCCAGCGCGGTGAAGAGATTAATTTCATTAACCTGTCGGGCATAAATAAGGTCGAGAATGTTTTGCTGCGTGGAAAACAGCGCGCGTTCCGCGTCTAATACTTCGATATAACTGACCGCACCGCGGGTATATAACCCTCTGGCACGCTGCAGGGTGATGTTTAGCGAATCAAGATACCGCTGTTGCGCAGCAAGCTGCTGGCTGAGGCTGTCCCGCAGTGCGAGCGCGTCGGCGACCTGTTTAAAGGCGGACTGAATTTTTTGTTCGTAATTTACAACCGACTGCTGCTGGCGAATTTCGGCCAGCTTCAGGTTGGCTTTATTCCTGCCCGCATTAAAAATGGGAATGTCTATTTTGGGAATAAAATTCCACATGCCGCTGCCGGACGTGAAGAGGCCAGATAATTCCGTGCTGCCCGTTGAAAGCCCGCTGGTCAGGGAGATGGACGGGAAAAAGGCAGCGCGCGCCGCGCCAATATTCGCATCGGCCGCTTTAAGCTGATACTCCGCTTCCATAATATCCGGGCGCTGCAGCAATATTGCCGATGAAAGATGGGGTGGTAGTTGTACCGGCACAATATCGCTGGCGTTCATTCCGCCGTCGCCCGGTAGCGCGCGATACGTTCCGAGGACCAGCTGCAGGGCATTATTGGCCTGTGCCAGCTCCCCCTCTCTTTTGGCAATTTCTGCCCGGGTACTTTCGATCTGCCCCCGGGCCTGTTCCAGCGCCAGCACGTTCGTGCTTCCCGTCACCAGCTGTTGCTCAACGAAGGCGTAAGACTGCTGATAATTTGACAGCGTATCCCGCGCGATACGCAGCTGTTTGTAGACCAGCTGCTGGTTGAAATAGCTCTGGGATACATTAGCGATAAGCAAAATATGCACGGCACGACGGGCTTCTTCGCTGGCGAAAAAGTTTTGTCGGTCGGCATCGCTCATGTTCTTTAGCTTGCCAAAAAAGTCGAGTTCGTAGCTAAGCGCAAGTCCCGCGTCGTACTGCTGGGAAGTGGGTTTGTCACTCTTAAGCCCCCCGCTGTAAGTGATGCCCGAGGAGGCGTTCAGTTGAGGATAACGATCCGCATCCGTCACGTTGAACTGCGCCCGGGCCTCTTCAACCTTCAGCGCGGCCATTTTTATATCGCGGTTGTTCTTCAGGGCCTCTGTAATCAATCCCGCGATTTGCGGATCGACGAAGAAGTTGCGCCAGCCGGTGTCCTGATACATGCCCTCCACGGGCGTCAGGCTGTTACGCGACAGCGAAAACTGCTGGGGTACCGGTGACGTCGGGCGCTGGTATTCAGGGGCCAGCGAGACGCATCCTGTCAGGATAAATACCGTAGTGATGCTTAGTCGTTTTAGCAGGAACATAGCGGTTCAGATGAATTCCAGAGTATTTTTAGGGCTACTCTACTGAACGCGTCCTGTTTGACGGGTGACAGGATAATGACAATGTTGTCATTTATGGCGTAAGTCATTGTTAACGGTCACGGGTGCAATAGAATGTGCTGAGCAGCCAGTCGGGGAAGCGTGATGAAAATATTGATTGTTGAAGACGAAATTAAAACCGGTGAGTACCTCAGCAAAGGGCTTACGGAAGCGGGGTTTGTGGTGGACCGCGCTGACAACGGCCTGACCGGCTACCATCTCGCCATGACCGCCGATTATGACCTGCTCATTCTGGATATCATGCTTCCTGATGTGAACGGCTGGGATATCATCCGCATGCTCCGCTCTGCCGGAAAGGGAATGCCGGTCCTGTTGCTGTCGGCTCTCGGCACCATTGAGCACCGGGTGAAAGGCCTGGAACTGGGGGCGGATGATTACCTGGTTAAGCCCTTTGCCTTTGCTGAGCTGCTCGCCCGGGTCAGAACGCTGTTACGACGCGGCAATACGGTGATCGCCGAGAGCCAGTTTACGGTGGCAGATCTGAGCATCGACCTCGTATCAAGGAAGGTAAACCGCGCCGGAAACCGCATTCTGCTCACCAGCAAGGAGTTCAGCCTGCTGGAGTTTTTTGTTCGCCATCAGGGTGAAGTGCTGCCCCGCTCGCTGATTGCCGCGCAGGTCTGGGACATGAATTTCGACAGCGACACCAACGCGATTGACGTCGCGGTGAAGCGGTTACGCGCCAAAATCGATAACGATTATGAACCGAAGCTGATCCAGACGGTACGCGGCGTGGGCTATATGCTGGAGGTTCCGGATGCAGAGTAAGCCCGCCAGACGCCCCTTCTCCCTGGCTCTGCGCCTGACGTTCTTTATCAGCCTCTCCACCATTCTGGCTTTTTTCGCGTTTACCTGGTTTATGCTCCACTCCGTTGAAAAGCACTTTGCCGAGCAGGATATCAGTGATTTGCAACAAATCAGCCGCGCCATGCACCGCATACTGCAGTCACCCGCGGATCCGGATGAAAAGAAAATCAGCAAAATAAAAGAGTCGCTGGCCAGCTATCGCAACGTTGCCGTCCTGCTGCTCGATCCCCGTGGCAATGTGCTCTTCAGCTCACAGGGTGAGGCCATCCGGCCAGCGGTGAATACCGCGGATTTCAGCGCCCATCGCCGCGCGCAGGATGTCTTTCTCTGGACGGTGGAGGATGCAGGCAAGGCGATGCACGCCGGGTCCGACATGAAGACGGAAACATACCGGATTATCGCCTCTTCCGGCACGGCGACATTGCAGGGAAAAGAACAACACTATCTCATGCTGATCGGCCTCTCCATTAATTTTCATCTTCACTACCTCGAGGCGCTGAAAAAGAACCTGATTGCCATCGCGGTGGCGATCAGCCTGCTGATTATTCTGCTCATTCGCATCGCGGTACGTCAGGGACACCTGCCCCTGCGTAACGTCAGCAATGCGATAAAAAATATCACCTCAGAGAATCTGGATGCGAGGCTTGAGCCGTCGCGGGTGCCGGTTGAGCTGGAGCAGCTGGTGATCTCGTTTAACCACATGATTGAAAAAATTGAGGATGTCTTTACCCGTCAGGCAAATTTCTCTGCCGATATCGCCCATGAGATCAGAACCCCGATCACCAATCTGGTAACGCAAACGGAAATTGCGTTAAGCCAGAACCGCTCGCCGAAAGAGCTGGAGGATGTGCTGTACTCAAGCCTTGAAGAGTACAACCGGATGACCCGAATGGTCAGCGATATGCTGTTCCTGGCCCAGGCGGATAATAATCAGCTGATCCCTGACCGGGTAACCTTTGATTTGAGCGCAGAGGTGATAAAAGTCTTTGATTTCTTCGAGGCCTGGGCGGAAGAACGCCATATCACGCTGCGTTTTAACGGCACGCCCTGCCTGATAGAAGGCGATCCGCAGATGTTCCGGAGAGCCATCAATAACCTGCTCTCCAATGCCCTGCGCTATACGCCGGACGGAGAAACGGTGACCGTGTTGGTAAACGAAAAGGGAAACGCGTGCGAGCTGATCGTTGCCAACCCCGGCAAGCCGATCCCTGAGGCGCATTTGCCCCGGCTGTTCGACCGCTTTTACCGGGTGGATCCGTCCAGACAGCGAAAAGGCGAAGGCAGCGGGATCGGCCTGGCGATTGTGAAATCCATCATCACCGCGCATCACGGCAACGTGCGTGTGGAATCCGATGCTGTGTCGACCCGTTTTATATTATCGGTGCCGCGACTGATGGCACACCGCTAGCACCTTCTCTCTGAGCCACCGGTGGCCCGGATCCTGTTCCATCCGCGGGTGCCACATCTGCGATACGGTAATGGTCCGGGTGTTGAACGGCAGTTCAAAGATGTGCACATTCTCGCTCATCGGTTGATTGAGCAGATACAATGCCGGGACCATCGCAATCAGATCGGACGCCAGCGCCACGGATAACGCAGTCGGAAAACCGGGCACCACGCTGGCGATTTTGCGTTTCATCCCCCGCGCGGCCAGGGCATCATCAACAAAACCGTGTGATGAGCCATTTGGCGCGGTCACCACATGACCCCAGGCGACGTAATCCTCAAGGCTGACTGCTGGCAGCACCGCCAGTGGATGTCCTTTGCGCACCGCGCCAACAAAGCGGTCCTCAAAGAGCCGCTGCAGACGAATTTCGGGCCCCATGTTGCTCTGCACACCAATTTCCAGGTCAACCAGCCCCTCCCGCAGATAACGCGACGTTTTCTCCGGTTTTGGGGCAAAGCGGATGCAGACATCCGGCGCCGCTTCCGCAACGGCCGCAATCAGCAACGGGCCAAACGCCACCACAAAGCCATCATTGGCTCTGACAGTAAACACCCGTTCAAGATTTTCTGCCCGGAAGGTGTCCGTTGAAGGCTGTAGCACCGCCCTTGCCTCATGCAGCGCATTTCTGGCGCGATCCCGGGTGGCTTCGGCCCACGGAGTCAGCACCATCTGACGCCCGGCCCGCACCAGAATCGGATCGCCGGTGACCTCACGAAGCCTGCTCAGCGTGCGGCTCATGGCTGAGGTGCTCAGGTTAAGACGCCGCGCCGCCCCCGCCACGCTGGCTTCAGCCAGCAGGATGTCGAGTGCGACAAGCAAGTTGAAATCAGGAACGGTCACAAAACCTCCTCATACAGGGCGTTTGATGCAACGTATAAGTGCAAATGCTGCGTCTTCCGCCCTGTATAACCCATTACTATAGTGTCGTCATCAACATTCTTGCCTGGAGATAACACGATGACGCTCTTTTCAAACCAACCCGGCGACGAAGGGTTACCGGGACATGAACGCGCCCGGGTGATGGCTGCGGTGATGACCACCACGTTGATGGGCGTCTTCGATGGCACCATGATCAACATTGCCCTGCCATCAATGGCCAGCGCGATGCAGGTGCCCGCGAACGTCGCAGTCTGGTTCGCCAACGGTTACCTGCTGTCTGCGGCAATGACGTTAGCCATCTTCGCCGCACTCGCCGCGCGCGTGGGTTACCGCCCGGTGTTTCTGGCAGGACTGGCTACGTTTACCCTGACCTCGCTCGGCTGCGCGCTGGCAACAACGCCGGAAATGCTGATCGGGATGCGTATTTTGCAGGGTATCGGCGGCGCGGCCACGCTGAGTATTGCCCCGGCGATCCTGCGCTCGGTATTCCCGGGACGGCTGCTTGGCCGCATTCTGGGGCTGCACGCCCTGCTTATCGCCGCCAGCACCGCTATTGCGCCGGTGCTGGGCGGAACAATACTCGACGTACTGAGCTGGCAATGGCTGTTCGCGATCAACATTATTCCCGGCACCGTTGCCCTGCTGCTGGCCTGGAAAGCGCTGCCGCGGGCGACGGCTTCTGATAGGTCCCCGTTTGACGTGCCCGGTGCCCTGTTGTCCGTGATCCTGCTGGGGTCGATGATCATGGCGGCAAACAGCGTAGAGAATAGAGCGCACGCCATCAGCACCGTTTGCTGGGCACTTGTCGCCACGGTCAGCCTCATCGCTTTTGTCTGGCATATCCGCCGCGCCCGGAGCCCCATCCTGCCGCCGGTGATATTCAGCAACGGACGGTTTACCCTCGCCGCGCTAACCTCGCTGGCCTCGTTTGTGAGTCAGGGCATTACCTTTATCGCGCTGCCGTTTCTGTTTCAGAGCGTGTACGGCTATAGCCCGGCGATCTCCGCTTTACTGTTCACCCCCTGGCCGATAGGTATCGTACTCATTGCGCCGCACGCGGGCCGTTGGGCAGACACGATCTCCGCCCCGTTGATCTCCACGCTTGGACTGATGATTTTTGTCGTTGGGTTGATTTTGCTGGCGACGCTGCCTGCCAGCCCTTCAGCCTGGGATATCTGTCTCAGGAGCCTGGTGTGCGGTATCGGCTTTGGCTGTTTCCAGAGTCCCAATAACCGTGAAATGCTCTCTAACGTTGCCCGGGAGTACGCCAGCTATGCTTCCGGGGTGTTGTCCATCGTCAGAACGTTCGGCCAGTGTCTCGGTGCCGCCGTGGTGGGAGTTTTGCTGGCTGCGACCGCAGGGTCAGATCATCAAATGCTGGATGGCGGTGCCGTTCATATTGCGCTGTGGATCGCGGTGATCGCGTCAACTGCGTCAGTATTATTTAGCGTTAGCCGACTGCGTCGCGCGCGACAGGCTACGGCATAAATGCCAGGGCAGCGTCCTGCGACGCTGCCCCCATATTTACTCCAGCGCCAGCAGCGCAAAACTCGCCAGCCAGTGCCCACCGCTGTAGTGGCTGCCGACAACATGCCCGACGCTCGCCTTCAGGTGTTTTGCCACCGCATCACGCAGCGCCTGCTGCGCCGGATGATCCTCCGGCAGCGCACTGGCAATATGCTTCATGCACCAGGCGCGGCTGAGGTTTAATCCGTCCAGATGCGCAATTTTGGGGTCGGTACGGTCGCTCACTTCTGCCGGGTTCATCAGCGCTGAAACAGCCCCGATATTCGGCAGAAACGCCTCGAACCAGGCCGGGAAATTCTCCGCGACCTTGCTCATCAGCAGAGCCTCTGTCAGCGCGCCGGACACATACTCATCACCACCCGGTTCATAGTGAGCCGGATACTGGGTATCCGCGAGATAAAACCGCGTCGCCGCCTCCAGAATGGCACTCTCCAGCGCGTTATCTTCCACCGCCCGGGCGTAATCGATCCCCAGCGCGAGGGCAAACGCGGTGTTGTAATGCGTGCCAACCCGGATCGGGTACGTCAGCTTACTGAGGTAATCCACCAGACGGTTGCGAATGTCCTGCGTTAACGGCGCAAGCGTCTGATACCAGCCTGCCGCCTGCGGCAGCGATGACTGTTTCAGCTCCTGGGCCAGTGCCAGCAGCCAGCCGTAACCATACGGACGCTCGAACGAGGCGCGGAACGGCGCGTTGAAATAGGCCAGCTCCTGCGCCACGTTTTCTGGCGTGAGATGGTCGGCAAACAGCGTGATAATGTCATCCCGGCACGACAGTTCCGGGTAGAGGCGCAGGCAGCGCAGCAGCAGCCAGTAGCCGTGTACCGCCGAGTGCCAGTCAAAACAGCCATAAAAAATGGGATGCAGTTCGCGCGGCGGCAGGACGTCCCCGTCATCATTGAGCAGATGCATAATGTGGTTCGGGTATTCCTGGCGCAGATAGGTCAAAGGCATTCTGGCAAAAGCATCAGCCTGGTGTTGCGTTAATTCCATCACAGCTCCTTAGGTTGCCACGCTTAGCGAAACACGAGGAAGTACATTAAGAACACGTTGACCACCAGCAGGGTTAACGCGGTCGGGATCTGGATCTTAATGACCTGATATTTGTCTTTCAGCTCCAGTAACGCGGCGGGAACAATGTTGAAGTTCGCCGCCATCGGCGTCATCAGCGTGCCGCAATAGCCAGCGTACATACCAATCGCCAGCAGCGGTGCCGGATTACCGTGATGCACGTGGATCAGAAACGGTAAGGCGATACCGGCGCTGAGCACCGGGAAGGCCGCAAAGGCATTACCCATGATCATGGTGAACAGCGCCATGCCGACGCAGTAAATCACCACCAGCATAAAGCGGCTGTCCGGATTCACAAACAGGCTGACCACCTTCTGCACGGAGTTGCCGGTATTGGCCACCACAAAAACCCCGCCCAGCATGGCCAGCATCTGCGGCAGGATCACCGCCCAGCCAATGGTATCCACCAGGCGGCGAGACTGACGGACGGCATGCAGCGGCGTACCTTTTGTCAGCCACCAGCCGGTAAGGATGGCCGCCACACAGGCCACGCACAGCGCCGCCAGCGTGAGCTGTTTTTGATCGAGCAGGTAAACCCCGCCAATCGACACCCCTTTCAGGAACAGCGTGCCGATAACCGTCACTACCGGGATCATCAGGGCCGGTAAAAACAGCCAGTTTTTCAGCCGGTTTGATGAGGCAATACGCTCAGGCTCACTGGCCATTTTGTACTGTCCTTTACCGACCAGCCCAAAGCCTGCCAGAAGGGCAATTACAATCACGGCTCCGCCAATGATCCGGTACGCCAGCGAGCGGCCCAGCTCCTGCACCATCAGGTCACCGAACAGGAAGATCCCACCGAACAGAAACCAGAACAGCGCAGTGGTAAAACGTTTGGGGTTGGCGCGATCGCGCAGGGTCATGACCACCAGCAACATCACGACGAAGCCAATCAGGTAGTACACGCGATTAATGGTGAGCAGTGTCATCATGGCGCGATCTCCTGCGTTCCCTGCCCGGCTTTCCACGCCATCACGTCACGGCGGATGCTGGCATCCAGCCTCAGCAGACGCGTCATATGAATAATCAATGCCGCAATCGCCGTCGGGATCGCCCACAGGCCGATATGCAGCGGTTCAATACCCTGAATACCGTTCTCCTTCAGGAAAGCGTCGATCAGCAGCACCGCCCCGAAGGCGATAAAGATATCCTCGCCAAAGAACACCGCGATATTGTCGCACGCGGCGGCATGGGCTTTGATTTTGTCGCGAATATGCTGGGGCAGTTCGCCGTATTCGTTCAGCGCCGCCCCTTCGGCCATCGGTGCCAGCAGCGGACGCACCGTCTGGGCATGACCGCCCAGCGACATCAGCCCCAGCGCGGCCGTCCCCTCGCGGGCGACAAAATAGATCATCAGAATACGCGCCGAAGTGGCGCTGGCGATCTTCGCCACCCACGCCTGTGCGCGCTCTTTTAGACCGTAATATTCCAGCAGACCAATAACCGGCAGGATCAGAATGAATGTAGCCAGAGAGCGGCTGTTGACGAACTTCTCGCCGAAGGTTTCCAGCAGCATGCCGAAATCCATCCCAACCAGCAGACCCGTCGCCAGCCCCGCTACCACGACCACCAGTAGCGGGTTGAAGCGCAGGGCAAAACCAATAACCACCACCGGGATCCCGATAAGCGGCAACAGTGTAGAACCGTCCATAAACGTTACCCTATCCAAAGTGAGCGTTGCGCGCCGACGGCTATTTTTTTAATTTGCGGCGAGCGATGTTGTGTTTTCCGTCAGGCTTCGAAAACCTGCGTTAAAAAGCTATATCTGAACCGCAAAAACATGTAAACAATTTATCAATAAAATGTTCTTATTTTATCGATGAGTTTACATTTCCGGGCAACAGCCACACTCCCGTAAGGAACGTTATGACCCTGAAGAAAAGTGCTGCATCAATGAATCACGACGACATTAACGACGGCCGGATCGTCTCCTCCCGCCATCTGGTTTCCGAGCGCTGCGCGGAGCTATCGGAGCTGGAGTACGCGCTGATCATGACCAGTAACGCGTTCAATAAATGGATGGTGCGCTGCATGACCGCGGCCGGTGAGCCGGATATGGGGGCCTTTGACGTCTCGCTTTTGCATCATGTGAATCACCGCAATCGCAAGAAGAAGCTGGCCGATATCTGTTTTGTGCTCAACGTGGAAGACACCCACGTGGTGACCTACGCGTTGAAAAAGCTGGTCAAGGCGGGCTACGTCACCAGTGAAAAGGCAGGAAAAGAGCTTTTCTTCTCCACCACCGAGGCGGGAAAAGCACTGTGCATGAAATACCGGGATGTGCGCGAAGCGTGTCTGATCAACATACATGCCGAAAGCGGGATTTCGGGTGCCGCTATCGGTGACACCGCCCAGCTGCTGCGCACCATTTCATCCCTGTATGACACCGCCGCACGGGCGGCGGCATCACTTTGACATCACGGGCGTCTGAAGAGAGTAATACTGCGCCCCGCCAGTTCGTAATCCACGGTCCGGGTGATGACCTCGCCCGTGGCAACTTCCCCCGCCGTGGAGAGTTCCAGCACCCAGCCTCCTTCACCAAACTGCGGGATCTGGAACGACACGGCGCCTTCGAACGGGTTGAACAGCATCAGCACGTCGTGCCAGATCCCCTCCTCCTGGATGAGATCGGGCCGGCTGATGGAGACGCCGATTGTCGAGCCTTCCTCCCATTGCTCAGACTGCTGCGGTCCTCCTCCGGCGTTAAACCAGCGGATCTCAAGACCGTCTCGCCAGCTCTCCCGGCGCAGCAGCGGCTGTTTCGCGCGAAGCGCAATCAGGTGCCGGGTAAACTCGCGCAGCGCGACGTCGTTTTCTGACAACCCTTTCCAGTTGATCCAGGAGATCTCGCTGTCCTGGCAATAGCCGTTGTTGTTCCCTTTTTGCGTCCGGCCAAACTCATCCCCGGCCAGCAGCATCGGTGTACCGTGGGAGAACAACAGCGTGGTGAGGAAGTTCCGTTTCTGCCGTTCACGGGTGGCAATAATGTCGGGGTTCTCGGTCGGGCCTTCCTCGCCATAGTTATACGCGCGGTTATCGTTATGCCCGTCGTTGTTCTCTTCACCATTATCGGCGTTGTGTTTCTCGTTGTACGACACCAGATCGTTCAGCGTGAAGCCGTCATGCGCGGTAATAAAGTTGACGCTGGCCCACGGGCGACGCCCGCGTAAATCATAGAGATCGCCCGAGCCCAGCAGGCGGGCGGCAAAATCAGTGGGAACGTTATCGCCCCGCCAGTATTCACGAACGGTATCGCGATATTTGTCGTTCCACTCGCCCCAGCCGGGCGGGAAGCCGCCCACCTGATAGCCGCCGGGGCCGATATCCCAGGGCTCACCGATGAGCTTGAGTTTTGATAAAACCGGATCCTGGGTCATGGCATCAAAGAAGCCACCGCGCGGATCGAACCCTTCTGGCTCGCGCCCCAGTATCGTGCCCAGATCGAAGCGAAAACCGTCGATATGCATCGATTCCGCCCAGTAGCGCAGCGAATCCATGATCATCTGCAGCACACGCGGGTGTGAGGTGTTCACCGTATTCCCCGTGCCGGTGTCATTGATGTAATAGCGATGCTGATCCGGCAAGGTGCGGTAATAGCTGTAGTTATCGATACCCTTGAACGAGAGCGTCGGGCCAAGCTCATTGCCCTCTGCCGTGTGGTTATAGACCACGTCCAGAATCACCTCGATACCCGCGTCATGGTAGGCGCGGACCATATCGCGAAAACCCTGGATCCCCGCCGGGCCGTAATAGCGTGACGCGGGCGCAAAAAAGCCCAGCGTGTTATAGCCCCAGAAATTCTTCAGGCCGCGGTCCAGCAGGTGCTGATCGTCCGGGAACCAGTGAACCGGCAGCAGCTCGACGGCGGTGATACCCAGACTTTTGATGTAATCGACCGAGGCTTTATGCCCCATGCCTTCAAAGGTGCCGCGCAGCTCGGGCGGTATCGCCGGGTTGAGCTGGGTAAAGCCTTTCACATGGCTCTCATAGACCACGGTATGCGGCCAGGGGATCGCTGGCCGCTGATGGTCCTGCCAGTCAAACGCATTCGGATCGATGACCCTGCATTTTGGGGTGAACGGCGCGCTGTCCCGCGTATCAAAGCTCAGATCCAGCGCATCATGACCCAGTTCGTAGCCAAAATGGGCATCATTCCAGTCGATATCGCCCACCAGTTCACGGGCATAGGGATCGATGAGCAACTTATGCGGGTTAAAGCGATGCCCGTTTTCCGGATCATAAGGCCCGTAGACGCGATAGCCATACAGCGCGCCGGGCTGGAGGTCGGGCACATAGCCGTGCCAGATCTCGTGGGTATATTCCGGCAGCTCCAGACGGGCGATTTCCGTTTTACCGGAGGGGTCAAACAGACAGAGCTCCACCCGCTCGGCGTGAGCAGAAAAAAGCGCGAAGTTAACCCCTTTCCCGTCATAATTTGCACCCAGCTGCTGGCCATGACCGGCCCGTATGTCAAACGTATTTTCCTTTGCCATTTTCGTTCTCCACGATTATTCGCAGGTAAGCAGAACTAACAAACTTCCTGTTTCAGACGTTAAATCCAGCGTCTCCCGCAGCGCCCGACGTTCAGCGGTAAACAGATCCCGGTAGCGTTTCCCGGAAAGCTCTTCGGGGATGACGACCGAAGTGTTGGCCCACAGCGTTTCGTTTGTGGGGCTAGCAAAAACCAGACGCGGTACGGCAACAATCAGCGCCTCCCCGTCCTTCACGCGCGCATAGACAATCAGGTTTTCCTCGCGCTCGCCGCTGACCTTCAGCGGCAGCCAGTCGCCGTACTGGAAGAGCGATAAATAGTGCTGCCGGACGCGTAACAGCGTGGCGGTGACATACTGCTTCACCCTGCCGTTTCGCCACTGTTGTTCGTCGGCAAAGAGCTTTGCGTCGGCGCTGCTCAGGTTTTGCCTCAGCGTGGCGAAATCCGGCTCCAGCCGGTTATCCGGGTCGACCAGGCTAAAATTAAGCGCCTCGCTTCCCTGATAGATGTCTGGTACGCCCGGCGCCGTCAGTTTGATCACCGTCTGGCTCAGGCTGTTCATCAGCCCGGCGCGGATAAAAGGTTGCAGGGAGGACGAGAAATCATGCAGGAACAGCGTGTTCTCAGGGGACAGCAAGTGCCGGACGTAATTCAGCACCACGCTCTCATAGCTCTCATTGCTGTCGATCCAGTCGGTACGCTGTTTGGCCTCGCGCAGGGCTTTCTCAATAAACCCGAGGAAACGCGCTACGAGAGACTTCAGCCCTTCACTATCGTCAGGCGACAACGTTGCAGGCCAGACGCCCGCCAGCGCCTGGTAGATCATCCAGGTATCGGCCGCGTTTGGCGCGGTACCGTCATTGAGAAAACGCACCTGGGTCTGGTTCATCTGCCGCCAGCGCGCCAGATTTTCACCCCACTGTTCCGGGGCTTCCGTCAGGGTGTAGAGGCGCGCCCGCGCGTCTTCCCCGCGCTTGGTGTCGTGCGTGGAGGTCCCCAGCAGCGCATCGGGCTGACGGGCCAGACGGATGCGCATCTCCTGGTGAAAGCGGGATAACGAGAATGCGCGCGGGGTGGGATCGGCCCCCACTTCGTTCAGGGCGAGCTCGAGGTTATGGCGGAAAAAGAGCGTATCTTCCACCGATTTCGCCATCAGCGGCCCGGTAAGCTGCTGGAAGCGGGTTCTGAACAGCGAGGCCGCATCGCGGCTGCTGGCGTCCAGGTCGCCGGTGAGGATCCTCACCAACAGGCTTAACGCCGGTTCCGGTGCGTCGACGCTGGCGACAACGCGGTTCAACAGCGCGACATCCGGGGCGGTTAACCCGTCGGCGGTGCCGTAGGTGCGGTAGACCGGAAACGCAATCAGCAGTTCGCGCAGCGTGTAGCGTATGTCGTCCTGCGGCACGTCAATGTCGTTGCATCGGGCAAGGTCGGTGGCAATGTTAAGCAGCGTTGTGAATTCACCCTCAAAATTGCGATCGGTCATCAGCCCTTTAGCGTTGCGAAGTTCCGCATGGCGATCGACCGTTACGCCCAGCGTCTCGTCGTGGATTTTTTCCAGCCGCCCGAGGTTATTATCGTCGACCAGCACTTCGGCCAGCGAGGCGATAAACTCATATCCGGTGGTGCCGGATACCGGCCATTCCACAGGCAGTTGTTCCCCTTTGGCGAGAATTTTTTCCACCGTGATATAACAGTCGGGACCGGTAGCCTGCCGTAACCGCTGCAGGTAACCCAGCGGGTCGGCCAGCCCGTCGATATGGTCAATGCGCAACCCGTCGACAATGCCGGTATGCACGAGCTCGAGGATCAGGCGATGCGTATCCTGAAACACCCCCTCGTCTTCCACTCTGACGCCCACCAGGCCGGTAATTTCAAAAAAGCGCCGCCATGAGAGCTGTTTCGGCGCTTCCCGCCAGGACATCAGCCGCCAGCTCTGCGCCTCGTGGATCGCCTCGATGCTTTTCTCCGCAGCCCATGTTCCGGGGTTAAGCGGATAGGCTGTGTCATAGTAGACCAGCGCGGCCTCATCGGTGACACTGTCACGTTTCAGAGTAATTGCCCCCTTCTCCAGCTCGGCCTCAAAGGTGTCGCCAAGGAACGGCAGCGTCAGCGGGCGCGACCAGTCGATATCAAAATAGTGCGCGTAACGGCTTTGCTGACCAAACGCGATAACGTCCCGCCACCAGCGGTTTTGCAGCGAGGTCGACATATGGTTAGGGACGATGTCCAGAATGAGCCCCATTCCCGCCTGCCTGAGTGCCGCCGTCATGCGGTCGAAACCGGCGCGCCCGCCAATGGCAGGATCGATTTCGTTAGGATCGGTAACGTCATAACCGTGGGTTGAACCGGTGGTGGCGGTAAATATCGGTGAGGCATAGAGATGGCTGATCCCGAGGTCTTTAAGGTATGGCACCAGCTCCACCACGCGGTCAAAGGTCATGCCATTGCGGAACTGTATTCGGTATGTGGCACAAGGGATCATGATGCGTCTCCATCTGCAAAACGAACGACAATGCTGTTCGGCGCTAACACCTCAGCGGCCTCCGGCCAGCTAAAGAGCGTTTCGCCTGCCAGCGCAGGAACGTCAACGGGCTTATTACCGATATTCAGCGCCAGCGACAATGTACCCGTCGGGAAAGACCAGCTCACCGCCACCATACCGGGAGCGGTCTTAACGATTTTGCCCTCAACGGTGCCGCCAGGGCGAAGTAACGGCACAAGATAGCGATGCCGCAGGACCAGCAGGCTTCGCGTGAAGCGCAGCCAGGATTTACCCTGCGCAGTCGTCACGTTGTGCCAGTCCAGTTTTGAGCGGGCAAAAGTCTGCTCGTCATTCGGATCCGGTACATCGCCATCGTGTCCGCTGTGGCCGGTAAACTCTTTTGCCCGCCCTTCCCGCACGGCTTTCGCCAGATCGCCATGAAAATCCGTAAAGAACAGGAACGGGTTGGTTTCGCCATACTCTTCGCCCATAAACAGCAGCGGGATATGGGGTGACAGCAGCAGCGCGGCGAGCAGAACGCGGGTTTTATCCGCGCCCGCCAGGGTAATAAGCCGTTCGCCCTGAGCGCGGTTACCGGTTTGATCGTGGTTTTGAATAAAATCGACAAAGAAGGTCGGCGGCTGGGTGTGGCATTCCACCCCGCGTGAGTGTCCGGTCTGCAAAGAGACCTCACCCTGATAGACAAACCCTTCTGCGAGCGCTCTGGCGAATTTTTTCTCAGGTTCGAAGGCAAAATCCTGATAGTAGGCATGCGTTTCGCCGGTGGCAAAGACGTGGGCGGCGTTGTGGAAGTCATCATTCCACTCGGCGGTAAACAGCGGCGTGGCTCCCTTCTCATCCCGAGGATGCAGGAAAATCACGTTACGGCTGTCCTCGGTGGTGAGATGGATATGACGATCCGGGAGCGCTTCGCGGATCGTTTCCGCGATCTGCTGAAGAATATGTTTCGACGCCGTATCTTTAATCTGGTCGATGGCATCAAACCGTAAGCCATCCAGACGGTATTCAGTCAGCCAGAACAGGGGCGCGTCCAGAATGTAGTGTCTGACCGGCTCCCGTTCATAGGCGATACCGTTACCCCACGGCGTCATTCTCTGCGCATCAAAAAACGCGGGTGACAGCAAGGGTAAGTAGTTTCCTTCCGGGCCGAAATGGTTGAGTACGATATCCAGCACGACAGAAAGGCCCAGGCCGTGCGCCGCATCGATGAACGCGTGAAAATCCTCCGGCGTGCCGTAGGCGGAGTGCGGGGCATACAGCAATACGCCGTCATAGCCCCAGCCGCGGCTGCCGCCGAACTGTGAAACCGGCATAACTTCAAGCTGGGTGATGCCGAGTTCAGCCAGATACGGCAGCTTGTCGATAGCCGCCCGGAAGGTGCCCTGCGGTGTAAAGGTGCCAATATGCAGTTCGTAAATCACCGTCTCTTCCCACGGTCGCCCTGCCCAGTCTGGGTTGATGGGCTGATAGCGGCCGGGGTCAATCACCACGGAGGGGCCATTAACGTCCCCTTTCTGCGCCCGCGATGCGGGGTCAGGTACCGCCATGCCGTCCTGTAAAACGAACTGATACTCGGTGCCATGCGTCACGCCAGGTACGTCAATCTGGAACCAGCCGTTACCGACCGCCGTCATGGGCAGATCGCGTTCTGCCAGACGTAGCGTAAGTTGTTGTTGTCCCTCAGCCCAGACGCGAAAACGTACAACGTCACCGGAAATAAACTCAGCACCCCACTGCTTTTGAAATGTCCTGAATTCCATTCATTGTCCTCGAATGACCCACATTTTACGCGGAATGAAGTACAAGCTTAGTTCAGGATCGAAAGCACGTTTCAACAGAGCCCCAACGTGCAACCGTCATTTTTCTGTCACTTAAATTCATTACGCTTTCGTCATTTTGACAAGGGTGTTAAGGAAACAATAATGAATTCAATAGCTAAGGCATTACTGGTGGCAGTACCGATGTTGAGCGCAACCGCTACCGCGGCAAATAATGAACTGTGTGAACCAAAAGCTTACGAAATGGCGCTGCGCTACCAGCAGAAGTCAGCTGAAATCATGGCGCTTCAGCTGCAGACGTACCGTTTTGCCACCGGCCGTTTTGACGAGAAAGTGAAAGATCTGAAAACGCCAGAAAATTACGCGGTGGTCATGGATCTGGATGAAACCGTGCTCGACAACACCCCGCTGCTGGTGCGCGACATGGAACAGTGCCATGACTACACCCAATGGGATACCTGGAGCGACTGGGAAAAACAGGGAAAACCCGGCCTGATCCCCGGCGCGAAGGCGTTTCTTGAGCATGTGAATCAAAGCAAGGTGCGTATCTACTACGTCTCTGACCGCATGCAGGAAAATAAAGCAGATACCATCAACACGTTAAAATCCCTTGGCCTGCCGCAGGCCTCGGACGACAGCGTGCTTCTGGATACGGTGAGTAAAGAAGAGCGCCGCCAGAGCATCCTTAAAAAGCGGCAGATCATTATGTTGTTTGGCGACAGCCTGCCGGATTTCGCCGTGCAGTTTAAAAACAAAAAACCGAGTGAGCAGCAGCGCGAGCTGGTTGAGGCAAGCGCAGAGCATTTTGGCAATGACTGGATTGTGCTGCCTAATGCCGCTTATGGCTCATGGTCTAAAGCCACGCCGGACAGCTGGAAGCCGTAACAATCTGCCCGCCGGGCATGGCATTGCCGTTGCCTGGCCAACCCACTGAGCTATCCATCCCATTTATAGGTCCTATCACTGTTGAGCGGGTTCTTAAATTTTGATGCATAAGTAAGATGAGGACTTACTAAAGGAGATCATCATGCTTACTGTCAAGAAACTTGCCCTCTCTACGCTTATCACCAGTTCACTGCTCTTTTACCCTGCGCTGCACTCCCTGGCAGAGACGCCTCAGCACGTGGTGAAACAACCGGCGGGCGGCTACAGCGTTCAGGTGGGCGACGTGCTGGTTACGTCGTTTACGGACGGCAGCGTCGCGCAGGATCTGCACACGCTATTGCGCCGGACCACAGAGCAAAAAACCGATGCGTTACTGGCGAAAAATTTCCAGGCGAACCCGGTTGAGGTCTCCATTAACGCCTTTCTGATTGCGCTGCCGGGACACAAAATTCTGGTCGATACCGGTTCAGGCCAGCTTTTTGGTCCGGGCAACGGCGGGCGTTTAATCGAGAGCCTGGCAACGCAGGGGATCAAACCGCAGGACATCACGGAAATCTTACTGACGCACGCGCATTCCGATCATTCCGGTGGCCTGATAAAGGACGGTAAGGCGGTATTTACCAACGCCCGCGTGTTCGTGGGGAAACCGGATATCGACTTTTTCTTCAATGAAGAGAATCAGAAAAAAACCGGTTACGATCAGAACTACTTTGACGTGGCACAGAAGACCTTAAAACCCTATCTTGATGCCGGCAAAGTGGTGCCGTTTACCGGTACATCAGCGCTGCTGCCGGGTATTACCGGAACGGTTCACCCCGGCCATACACCGGGTTCGGCCTTCTATACGCTGGAAAGTAAAGGCGAGAAAATTACCTTCGTGGGCGACATTATCCACGTCGCTGCGGTACAGTTCCCGCAGCCTGATGTGACCATCGCCTACGATGAAGATCAGGACGGAGCAGCCCGTGTGCGCAAGCAGGCCTTTGACGACTTTGTCAAAAACAGAGATCTGGTTGCCGCGCCACACCTGCCGTTCCCCGGTATCGGTTATGTCACCAAAGGCGAACGCGCGGGCTATGCCTGGGTTCCCGTTACCTATACCAACCGGGACGCCAGCACAGCTAAATAAACAACGGAAAACAACATGACGCCATTTTCAGACCTGGATATTGACCTGATATTGACGTTGGATGCACTGCTCACCGACCGGAACATCACGCACGCCGCCGCACGTCTGGGGGTCAGCCAGCCCGCGCTGTCAGCCCGTCTTTCGCGCCTGCGTGCCATTTTTGGCGAGCCGTTGTTTATCCCTTCCCCACATGGACGTGGGGTGTTGCCCACACCCCGAGCCGAGGCGCTGAGGCCTCAGGTCGCGGCCGTTCTGCGTGGCATCAGCGCGATGCTTGCCCCCACCGGGTTTAACCCCCGCGAGAGCAATCGCACGTTCGTCATTGCCCTGCATGAAAACCCGGCCCTGATGCTTGGGGCTGAACTGCTGAATCACATCAGACGTGAAGCGCCGGGGATCCGCCTGCGTTTCGCCCTGCCGGAGTGGGTGAACCTGCCCCAGCAGCTGGAAAGCGGCGACGTTGATATTTACATCGGCGTGAGTGCGGGCGCGCATGACGGCTGGGTCAGACGCAAACTGTTTGAAGACGCATTTGCCACCGCCCAGCGCAAAGGGCATCCTCGCGGTACGGGGCCGCTGGATCTGGCGCAGTATTGCGCCCTCTCTCATCTGGTGGTCTCCTCCCAGGGCGATCCATTTACCGGCTTTGTCGACCAGACGCTGGCCGGGCTGGGATATCAACGCAACGTGGTGATGTCCACGCAAAGCTATGCCATGGCACCGCCTCTGGTGGCGGGGACTGACCTGATTTGCACCTTACCGGGACGCATGTTGCAGCAGTTCGCCACCACGCTCGATATTTTCCCGCCCCCGCTGCCGCTCCAGCCGATCGCCATCAGCATGTTCTGGCATCCTAAAAACAGTCAGGACACGGCGAACGCCTGGCTGCGCGAACAACTGCTGCTGGCCGCCGGGCGTCAACCCTGAGCAACGGTGGTGAGGTATTTTTTTAAGACTTCAGAACGAATGATTCGGTGACAAACCAGCGTCAGCTCGCTCTCCCTGAGCCGATCAATAATGTCGACGTAAACCACATTCCCGACGTTCACCGCCCTTGCTGAGGCGGGCAAGAGCGCAATGCCAAATCCCGCCGCGACAAGGCTGATGACGGTGGGCACGTCGGTGGCATTCTGCACCACCTCCGGCTGGAAACCCGCACCGTTACAGGCGTCATAGAAATATTGTTCCAGCCCCATGCCTTGCGGATCGCGCAGCGAGATCCACTTTTCGTCCTTCACGGATGAAAGCGTCAGTGCGGATGACGTGGCCAGGGGGTGTTGGCGAGGCAGCGCCAGCACCGTTTTCTCTGAGGTAAAGGGGCGAGATTGCAGATCGTCAGGTAACGCAGGCAACGGAGCCCGGATAATCGCCACGTCCAGCTGGTTGGTCTGCACGGCTTCGTAAAGCGTCTGCACGTTCCCGGTCATCAGCGAAATGGCAATTGCGGGCCAGTTCTCGTGCAGCTGGCGCAGCGTTGCAGGCAGCTTATCGTCGAACATCGCACTCGATACACATCCCAGATTCAACACCCCCTGTTCGCCACGGGCGGTTTGTCTGGCGTCCAGCACGGCCTGCTCGGTCATCGCAATTGCCAGCCGGGCTTTGACCAGAAACGCGTCTCCGGCAGGCGTCAGGGTTAAGCGACGATGTGCCCGGCTAAACAGTGTGACGCCCAGACGCGCCTCCAGCGCTTTAATCTGCTGGCTCAGCGCAGGTTGCGCCATGTTCAGACGCTCCGCGGCGCGGTGCATATGGAGCTCTTCGGCTACCACCAGAAAATTACGCATCAGACGAAATTGCATGATGAAGTCCCGCGAAAATTGATAATAAAATTCTTATCAAAATATCATCTATGATGCAATTGATGATATATGTCGTTCGCCCAACAATGGAGGTCAGCCATTAAGGGAGAAAAACATGCAAAACCCCATTAACGATCTCAGAAGCGCCATCGCGTTGCTGCAACGCCATCCAGGTCACTATATCGAAACCGATCACCCGGTAGATCCCAATGCTGAACTGGCGGGCGTCTACCGCCATATCGGCGCGGGCGGTACCGTAAAACGCCCCACCCGCACGGGCCCGGCCATGATGTTCAATAGCGTGAAGGGCTACCCCGGCTCCCGCATCCTGGTAGGTATGCACGCCAGCCGGGAAAGAGCGGCGCTTCTGCTGGGTTGTGAACCCTCGAAGCTGGCGCAGCACGTTGGTCAGGCGGTGAAAAACCCGGTTGCACCGGTGGTGATTCCGGCCTCGCAGGCACCGTGCCAGGAACAGGTCTTTTACGCCGACGATCCGGACTTTGACCTGCGTAAGCTGCTTCCGGCCCCGACCAACACGCCGATTGATGCAGGCCCGTTCTTCTGTCTGGGGCTGGTACTGGCAAGCGATCCGGAAGATACCTCGCTGACCGATGTGACCATTCACCGTCTCTGTGTGCAGGAGCGAGATGAACTCTCTATGTTCCTTGCCGCCGGTCGCCATATCGAAGTCTTTCGCAAGAAGGCCGAAGCGGCGGGCAAACCGCTGCCGGTAACCATCAATATGGGACTTGACCCGGCTATCTACATTGGAGCCTGTTTCGAAGCGCCAACCACGCCATTCGGTTACAACGAGCTTGGCGTCGCCGGGGCATTACGCCAGCAACCGGTGGAGCTGGTACAGGGCGTGGCGGTAAAAGAGAAAGCGATCGCGCGGGCGGAAATCATCATCGAGGGCGAACTGCTTCCCGGCGTGCGCGTAAGAGAAGATCAGCACACCAACACCGGCCACGCCATGCCGGAGTTCCCGGGCTACTGCGGCGAGGCGAATCCGTCTCTGCCGGTGATCAAAGTAAAAGCCGTGACGATGCGTAACCACGCGATCCTGCAGACGCTGGTGGGCCCGGGCGAAGAGCACACCACGCTTGCCGGTTTGCCGACCGAGGCCAGCATTCGCAACGCGGTCGAAGAGGCTATTCCCGGCTTTCTGCAAAACGTCTATGCGCACACCGCCGGGGGCGGTAAATTCCTCGGCATTTTACAGGTGAAAAAACGCCAGCCGTCAGACGAAGGTCGTCAGGGCCAGGCGGCGCTTATCGCCCTGGCCACCTATTCCGAGCTGAAAAACATTATCCTCGTGGATGAAGACGTGGATATCTTCGACAGCGACGATATCCTGTGGGCAATGACCACCCGCATGCAGGGCGATGTGAGCATCACCACGCTTCCGGGGATCCGCGGCCACCAGCTGGATCCGTCGCAGTCGCCGGATTACAGCACCTCGATCCGTGGAAACGGCATTTCCTGCAAGACTATCTTCGACTGCACGGTGCCGTGGGCGCTGAAGGCGCGGTTTGAACGGGCGCCCTTCATGGAGGTTGATCCCACACCGTGGGCGCCGGAGCTGTTCAGCGATAAAAAATAGACCATCGTCGTCGTTTCTTCGCCCCACCGGGTGAAGAAACGCAAGCTTAAATTGCCGCTTCCCCTGCTTTCTTGTACCCTTTCAGCGTTTACCCCAATCCCCTGAAAATCGAGACACCGGACGCCTATGACTGCACATATTTCCAAAGATCCTTTGCATGGCGTTACGCTGGAGATGATGGTCAACGCCCTGGTGGCGCGATATGGCTGGCGCGAGTTGGGCGATCGAATCAAAATTAACTGTTTCAGAAATGACCCAAGCGTGAAGTCGAGCCTGAAATTCCTGCGCCGTACCCCCTGGGCACGCGCGGAGGTCGAGGCCCTGTATCTTGATTCCCTCAATGATAACGGGACCGCTGAACGCGAGGCGCCCGCCTTTAACCCCTGGGCCAATAGTCGGATAACCAAGAGCTAATACGCAAATGATGCGACATGTAAAACGGACTGGTGCGCTGCTTGGCTGCGCGCTTTTACTTGTTAGTTGCTCCTCAAAACCCCCAAAGTCGCTGGTCACACCGCTCCCGCCCCCAGGCAAACCGACGCAGCAGGCAAACGAGCCGATGCGTGGGATCTGGCTGGCGACTGTCTCCCGTCTCGACTGGCCGCCGGTCGCGTCGGTGAATGGCCGCAGTGCTGACCAGCGTATTGCGATGCAAAAACAGGCGCTGATCGACAAACTCGACAATCTGAAACGCCTGGGAATTAACACGGTGTTTTTCCAGGTGAAACCGGACAGCACCGCGCTCTGGTCGTCCAAAATCCTGCCGTGGTCAGATATGCTTACCGGCAATATTGGCGAGTATCCGGGCTACGATCCGCTGCAGTTTATGCTCGATGAAGCCCACAAGCGTGGGATGAAAGTCCATGCCTGGTTCAACCCCTATCGCGTTTCAACCAATACCAAACCGTCAACCATCGTCGCGCTGAACCGCACCTCATACCAGCAACCGTCCAGCGTCTATGTGCAGCACCCTGAGTGGGTTCGCATCGCAGGCGATCGGTTTGTGCTCGACCCGGGCATCCCGGAGGTGCGTGACTGGATAACCCGGGTGGTGACCGAGGTGGTGGCAAACTACCCGATAGACGGCGTGCAGTTTGATGACTACTTTTATGCCGAATCGCCTCGCTCAACGCTGAATGATGCGCAGACCTACAGACAATACGGCCAGGGGTTTAGCTCCAAAGCCGACTGGCGTCGCCACAATACGCAGCAGCTGATTGTGCAGGTCTCTCGGGCGATCAAACAGACAAAACCGCAGGTTGAATTTGGTGTCAGCCCGGCGGGTGTCTGGCGTAACCGCTCCTTTGACCCGGCAGGATCCGACACCCGTGGCGCGGCGGCGTATGATGAATCCTACGCGGACACCCGTCAGTGGGTGCAACAGGGGCTGCTGGACTACATTGCCCCGCAAATCTACTGGCCTTTCTCCCGCGATGCGGCACGCTATGACGTGCTGACCAAATGGTGGGCCGACGTAGTGAAACCGACCCATACCCGTCTGTACATCGGCATTGCGTTCTATAAAGTGGGCGAGCCGTCGAGAAATGAGCCGGACTGGACGATTCAGGGCGGCGTGCCGGAGCTGAAAAAACAGCTCGATCTCAACGACTCCCTGCCGAACGTGAATGGCACGATCCTGTTCCGCGAAGATTACCTCAACCAGCCGCAGACGCAGCAGGCGGTAAACTACCTGAAAGGACGCTGGGGAAGCTAAGTACAGTCAGGCAGAAACGCCCCGTTTCTGCCTGATTTTTTACGGCTTCGGCCCGAACATCGCCTCAAGCTGCTTCGCGTCCGGCATACCGACAACCTGCTGGAGCTCATTCTGGTCATTGAGATAATAAATGGCCGGTGTGGCATTCGCCCCCAGACTGTCCATTAACGCCTGGTGTTTTTGCAGTATCGCCACGGTTTCACGCGAGGCGGTGCCTTCCGGTTTAGGCAGTTTTTTACCGCCGGACAGTTCATACTCCTTCCACGCCGTAACCGGATCTTTTGCATTCAGGATCGCAGATGCGTTACGGCCGCTGTTTGGGTTCAGAAACGCCACCAGCAGCGTATTGAGCTGCACCTTACCCGCCGTCACCCACGGCTGTGCTTCTGACCAGAATGCCTTGCAGTACGGGCAGAACGGGTCGGCGAAGACAAACACTTTGCGTGGCGCGTTATCCGGCCCCTCTTTCAGGGGGTGCGCAGCGTTAAGCTGTTTCCACATTTCGCGTCCCATCGGGGCGTAGATCTCTTTCTGGAAAATACCCTCGCTGAGGTTTTTACCCTTCTCGTCATAGAGATAACCCGAAATAACGTGCTTTCCGTCAGGTGTCAGAAAGAGCGTCACCCCCATGTCCTGATATTGTCCCAGCCAGGCGGGTGCGCCACCGGGCACGTCGATCTTCTTGAGGATCTTAATCTCCTGCTGCTCGCTAAAGGTCTTCACGACATCAGGTATAGCATCCGCAGCCTGCGCCAGCCCTGACGCGGTCAGCAGCGAAAGTAACAGTAATTTTTTCATGTCCCTCTCCGGTTTGTTCGGGGGCCTGAGGCCCCCTTCAGGTTAGCGGTTTTTCAGTGCATCGGTGACCATTTCATCAAACTGTTCGAAAGGCACCCAGCCGGGTAACAGCCCTTCGCCAATCAGCGTGGCCGGTGTCCCCTGAATACCCAGTTTTTCGGCGATGATCAGGCTGCGTTTTACCGTGACCAGGCTCGTATCATCCGGCGTTGCAACATTCACGCCCGCGCGCTTTTGCGCCTCCTGAATGCTGGCATCATCGTGATACCCTTTTTTCGCCATCAGGGTTTCGTTGAACTTCATAAACTGCTCAGGGTGTGAACGCCAGACGGTTAACGCGTCGCGCGCGGCGGTTAGCGAGCTTTCCGAACGGAACGGCAGAAACTTAAACACCACGGCCACCTGCGGATGTTTCTCAACGATCTTCTCCAGATACGGATCGAATTTTTTGCAGTATGGACAGTTGTAGTCCGTAAACACCACCAGCGTCAGCGTTGGATTTTTGGCACCGATACGCGGTGAATCCGGGTCGTTAAACAGAAAATCGTAGACCAGCTTCTGAGCGCGTTGCTCCTGATCCGGGGTGATCGGGTCCGCCGCCATCACCTGGGCCGAAGCGAAAAACAGCAGAAACGTAATAAGGATTTTTTTCATAACAGCGTTAGCCTTTTGCTTTGTTCAGGGTGGTCATCAGGGTGCGTTTGTCCAGCAATGGCGAGAGGATGTCGCCCTCCGGCGTTCCTGGGCCATACACCTGGTTAAACGGGATGGCGTAGCGATTGCGTGATTTCAGAAACGCCGCAATCGTCTCTGATGGCTGGCTCCAGTCTCCGCGTAGCGCAACCACATCCGGCTGGCGCAGCGCGGCGATAACCTCCGGCTGATTCAGCACCCGGTGCTCATTCACCTTGCAGGTGACACACCAGTCCGCCGAGATATCCACAAACACCCGTTTCCCCTGCGCAAGCGCATCGCTGATTGCCTCTTCACTGAGCGGCTGCCACGGGATCGTCTGTTCGCTATTCTCAGCCGTGGTTACCGGCGTTGCGTTCACTATCCCGCGCAGCTGATATCCCCCGAATACGGCCAGCGCAATCACCACCACCCAGAACAGCGGCGATGATGTCTGACCGCGAAGGGCATAGACCACAATGGCGACCACAATCAGAAGCAGCATGAGGATGTGGCTGAACATCTCGCCCAGATGCAGACTCAGCAACGTCACCAGCCACAGGCTGGAGGCCAGCATCATCCCCCCCAGAATCACCTTCAGGGTATTCATCCAGCGGCCAGGTTTTGGCAGCAACAAGGCGGTTGTGGGGATCAGCGCCACGAACAGCCACGGCAAGCTCATGCCCACCCCGAGCATCAGGAAGATAAGCCACAGAGAATGCAGCGGTGCGCCCAGCGCAAAGGCCACGGCCGTACCGAGGAACGGTGCGGAACACGGCGTGGCAAGCAGCGTGGCAAACACGCCTTCGCAGAAGCTGCCCGTCAGTCCGGTTCCGCCCGTTGTGGCGAGCCGTCCGGTGGCGGCGGAAGGCAGAAACAGCTCAAACGCACCAAACAGGTTCAGCGCGAAGAGAAAGGTCACGGCAACCATCAGCCCAATAAACCACGGGTTCTGGAACTGGATGCCCCAGCCCAGCGACGCACCGGTGAGTTTCAGAACGGTTACCATCGTGGCCAGCAGCATAAAGGAGGTCAGAATACCCGCACTGGTCGCCAGGAAACGCAGCCGGATTTTCCGCGTGTCCGTACCCGCCTGCAGGACGCTGCTGAGCTTCATGCCCATTACCGGCAATACGCAGGGCATCAGGTTCAGGATCAGACCGCCCAGCAGTGCAAAGGCCAACATTTTGACTGTTCCCGCTGGCGCACTCTGCACCGCGTCTGCGGGGGCTGCGCCTACGGTCAGTTGCGTTTGCTGGGCTTTATCGCCGTTGGTGACGACAAACGACAGCGTTTTCCCCGCAAGCGTCGCGGGTTTATCGCCCCACTCATCGGTAACCGGAACCGCGACCTGAAGCCGCTTTCCGGTGTGCTTAATCACCGGTTCGCCGGGCAGAATGTCACCCTCCAGCGGGTCAAAATAGATCCCGGGATTGACCCATTCGCCTTCCGTCGTGCCCGTCATCATCAGCTTGCCGTCTGATAACCAGGCGCTGAAGTCTGACGACACGCCTGACGAACCGGGTACTGAACGCATCGCGTCTTCAAATGCCGTACGAAAGCCCGCATCCGCTGGCGTGCGGAAATCCAGATGCAGCTTGTAGTCCGTCAACAGACAGACGTTGCTGCAGGTTGAGAGCGTAAGCGTGGCGTCGAGCATATCCGCGTCCGTCCCGGCGATCGTGATGGGGATCGTAACGCTATCGTGGTAGCCCTGAGTCGTCAGGCCCGAGATATCAAAGCGGGAAGGAACCGGCCAGTACCAGGTATCCTTAACGCCCTGTGGCCAGATGATTTTCGGGGCCACGCCGCCCTCGCCCGGCGAACGCCAGTAGGTTTTCCAGCCGGGCTGCAGCTCCACGCTGAGCAGGCCGATGATGCGGTCGTGATCCCGCTCAGCCTGAAAGCGGATGCGGGCGTGATCGTTTTGCGGTGACACCAGCCAGCCCGTATCTGCCGCATGAGCAATACCCATGCAGGACAGCCACAGGAGGACGAGTCCCCTGAAAAGGTTAACCATGTTTTACTCCGTGAATAGTGAAAATTATCGTGTGGTGACGATGCTTTTCATTCACGGAAAACGCAGTTTTTGAGGTGTATTCGGGGAGGCGGTGCCTGGACAGGCTGCTCCCTGGAGAGAAATGTGCGCCGTTGGGTAAATAACTGCAGCAGAGCGAAGAAGATAATAATCGCCGGTAGCGCACCGTCAAAAAACAGCGGCTGGGCGCAAAGCAAAGACTGTGCGCCAAGTTGACACGGCGACGGGCCGGGCTGTTCAGCCTCCTGACCCGGGGCGTCAGCCATCATGAGCGTTTGCACCTGAGGATCCAGCCCCTGTAAAAAATGGTTGAGATAAACCGCACGCTGAACCAGGCAAATTGCCATTGCCAGACACGTGATTATCAGAAGCCATTTACCGAGAAGCTGACGGTTGCGCATAACGTTCCAAAATAACAAGACGCCCCGATCATAAACGATAGTGATGAATCTACAAGTCCCGACAGTGTAAGGTTTTGTCTGCCGGGAACATTATCCCCCTGTCAGCGCGTCATACACATCCCGCAATCGCGTGCGCAGGAACAACACGGCCTTATGCTTACGCGATAATAATGCCTGCTCGCTAACCCCGGTTTCCCCGGCCAGCAATTTGATGCTGTAGCCCTGTAGCTCCGTCTTCTCAAAGACCTCGCGCTGCGCTGCGGGCAGTTCAGCCAGCGCCTGCCCCAGCTCTTCCCACAGCAGCGTTTTGAGGTACTCCTCTTCCGGGGTATGCGGAACGCCGAACAGGGTTTCAGCGATCTCATCTTCCGGAAAATCGTCATCCTCCTCGCCTGTGAAGCAGAAATAACCGGAGAGCGACACTTCACGCTTTTTCCGCGCCCGGTCGGTCATCTCATTTCGCGCCGCGCGAAACAGCCACGCGGCAACGTTTTCGACCGGCTGTTCCACCTTCATCAGCTGATACGTGATCTCCTGCAAAATATCGTCGGCATCGTCACGTACCGGGGTTCTTCCGCGAATAAAGGCTCTCAGCCGGGCGCGGCAGGCATTAACCGCCGACATCAGCAAGGATCCGCCCGCCTCCCCGGTTTTCATCTCGCTCACTCTGCGTCCGGCGCTTTCGGCGCGTTGTCTTCACGCTTGTCGTCACGGTGGCCGTGCCAGCCACAGTGCCCGCGACCATGGCGCCCAAATCCTTCCCGGCGCTGCTGCATGAACGCTTCACGCTGTTCGGGCGTCATGTTCATCCAGCGTTCGTGCATCCGGCGGTGCGCACCAAACATACCCGGACGGAACCCCAGACCACCAAACAGGATCCGGCTCAATATCAAAATGCCCAGCGCCTGCCAGAAGCCAATGGCTTTCACGCCGAGGATCGCCGGGAGTAAGGCGTTCCACAGGGACATCACCAGCAGGCCGAGCACGATAAAAATGACCGCGCCGATGACTAAGCCCTTGCCCATACGGTGGCGACCGAATCCGCACCCGTGACCTCTGCCGTGCATATCAAACTCTCTCATGGTGTTGACCTCGTTTACAGTAACTGATTATGGCTTGTGATGAGGTAGACGGATGAGGAACAAAAATATTGCTAAAAATTTTTAAAAACATCGTAGTCAATGTGGTTTACGCTTTTCGCGACTGACGAATGGAAACAGCATAAAAATTAAAACCCTTAATAATGTCGTTCTGTTCGCGCTTTTAAATCAGGTTATTTATTCAGCAGGTTTGATATTGATGCTTTTTAAATGCCCTATCCCTGTTGTTGAGACTATTCCTATAATCATCCAAAAAACCTTCTATTTAACAATACTCTAAAGCGAGGCTTAATTAACTATTTTTAGTTAAAGGTTTGTAATCATTACATCTCTGTCTATTATTCATAGCGTCATGCCCTGCAGCAGGAAATAGAAACAGACACATTAAAAAGGAGCAATCCGGTAATGATAGGCAGACTGACGAATTATATCCTCTGGTACCACACTGTCTGGGTGTTTATATTTTTATTAGTGGTCGGCGTGGCTGCTGGCGTATTTTTTAATGCCATACTGCATTTCCATGGGGATGACGCATTCCTGACAGGATTAATTTTCTTTTTATTCCCGGCGCTACTGGTATGCCTTCGGCTACATCGGCTATCAGCGAAACATCGCCAAAGATAATGCCCGTCACACCGGTTGTTGAATCAAAACACTTTGCAATATTAAGCTGAAACCAACAACTTAGCCGCGTTTATTGCCGGGTGGCGCTACGCTTACCCGGCTTACAATCCACAATAATATCAAGCCTGCACTGGCAAACTAAAACTCGAAATACTCCGCGTGAGCTGCTGGGCCTGCTCTTCCAGCGACGCGGCCGCCGCGGCGGACTGTTGCACCAGCGCGGCGTTCTGTTGGGTCACGCCGTCCATCTCCGTCACTGCCTGCCCGACCTGACTAATCCCGCGGCTTTGCTCTTCAGAGGCCACAGAAATTTGCTCCATCAGCGTGTTCACTTTATTGACGGAACTGATAATCGAGTCAATCACCTCCCCTGAGCGCCCCACCAGTTCGGCACCGTTTTTGACGCTGGAAACCGACTGGGCAATCAGGCTTTCGATGTCCTTGGCCGCCACCGCGCTTTTCTGCGCCAGCGTGCGAACTTCGCTGGCTACCACGGCGAAACCACGCCCCTGGGTACCGGCGCGCGCCGCTTCTACCGCCGCGTTGAGCGCCAGAATGTTGGTCTGGAAAGCGATGCTGTTGATCACGCTGGTGATGTCCTCGATGCGCTTCGAGTTTGCGGCAATGGTATTCATCGTTTCAATCACTTCACGCGTGACGGCCTCCCCGGTGTGGGCATTTTTCACCGCGTCCTGCACCAGTTTTCCGGCCTGATAGACGTTATCGGTGTTATTGGCGACGGTCGCGCTCAGTTCTTCCATGCTGGCCGCCGTCTGGGTTAGCGCAGAAGCCTGCTGTTCGGTGCGCGAAGCCAGGTCGATATTCCCGGAGGCAATCTCCTGTGCGGCATGGGTCACGGTATGACTCGCGTCACGCACCTGGGCGATGGTTGCCAGCAGCGCCTGGCGCATCTGCTCCATAGAGCCCATCAGGTGATCAATTTCATTGCCGGAATTCCCCTTCACCGGCACCGGAATATCCAGTTTGCCTGCGGCAATCTGGCTGCAATGTTCACGTGCCAGATTAACCGGTGCCAGAACAAGGCGTTTCATAAGCAGGCTGACGGCGACGATCACCAGCACAAACAGCAGCGCGATAGCAGCGATAATCGCCAGCCCAGAAACAAAGTTGCTGCTCGCATCTTCGTTCAGGCTTTTGGCATAGGCCTGGTGTACGGCCAGAACCTGGTCGAGGACAATCTCATACTGACGATCGAGGCGCGAGACTTCCGGTATCAGGGCGTTGAATTTGGCAATATCGTGCGCGGCGGCAGCATCAATGAGCGGTGCCAGCCCCTGGTTACGGTAATTCTGCCAGGCATCCTGATAAGCGCTTACCAGCGGCGCTTCATCCGTCAGACGGGGAGACGCCATAAAGGCAGCAAAGGCGCGATCGGCTTTGGTCAGTGCCTCTTTTACTGCGGCAAGCTTCGCAGATTCATCCGCTGATGCGCCCGCCTCTACCATCTTCACATACTCCATCACCCGGACGCGCAGCGTGCGGCTATGGTTGATGGGATCAATAATTGACAGCACCACCTGGATCTCTTTGTTCACGTTATCCAGGGAGTTATTACTTTTGATGATGAGGCCAACGCTGGTGAGGGTGCTGGCGATAAAGAAGAAAAGCAGCGAGAAAAAGACAATCAGGGATGATTTTTTTAACGACATGAACCGATACCTCAAAGAAAATTATTCCTTATGGTTATCGGCTAAACCAAAACTTAAATTAATTAAAGTTATTGATGTATCCCGTCGTCCGGCAGGGCTATTCTGCCGCTTTATAGCGCCGCTGCAGGGTGGCATCCAGTTTCCGCTGCACGGGCTCTGGCGTTTCACCGTCGATCAATTTCCCAATCAGATCAAAGCAGTGCCATGCAAGCTGACGGTTATCCTGGCGCACGGTATCCACCGGGATCGTGAGCGAATCGTAAAGATAGTGATCGTCAAAGCTCGCTAACCTGATGTCACTTTGCAACAGATTGTGCTGCCCCATGTAGCGCAGCACCCCTTCCAGCAGGCCGCAGGCGGCGGTGAACAGGGCTTTTGGCGGACGCCCCAGGCGAGCACAGAGTTCGGCGAACATCTCGTAACCGGAACTCGGGTGATAATTTCCGTGAATGATCCACTCCGGGCGCAGCGTAACGTTCGCGTCGCGCAGACCTTGTTTAAACCCTTCAAGGCGGTCGCGCGTGGGGGAAAGCCGTGGCTGCCCACCGAGGAAGTAAAACTCATCGGGGTGCTGGCGGGCAATGTCGGCCACCAGTTTGGCTGTCGGGGTAATGGAATCGGTGATCACCAACGGCAGCGAGCTGTCATTCATGTGGCGGTCAAAGAGCACTACGGGCAGCTGCTCACTCAGTTTCTGGTAATCCGCATCGTTGAGCATGCTGGAGGCAACAATCAGCCCGTCGACCTGACGCGCCACCATGTTGTTGACCACCACGGTCTCCTGCCCCGGGTTTTCATCGCTACAGGAGATGAGCAGCTGAACGCCCGCCTCGCGGCACAACGTCTCCAGTTCGTGAGAAAACACGGCAAACCCGTAGTTGGTGATCTCCGGGACCACCAGACCAATGGTGTGGCTGCGGTTATCGCGCAGCGAGCGGGCGTGAATACTGGGCTGGTAGTGATGCTCTTTTGCAATGGCCAGCACGCGCTCACGGGTCTCTTCCGCCACGCGAAGCTCTTTGCTGCGTCCGTTCAGTACCAGGCTGGCGGTGGCTTTTGACACCCCCGCCAGCTCCGCGATGTCTTTAATGGTGACGCGTTTTGTTTTTCTCACAACGACTTAGATCCGGCTGCCAAAACCGCTATTCTACCATGCAGCCGCGCAGCGACCAGTAGCGTAATGTGATGTCGGACGCACCTTCGAATCGCACACGGGCCGGTTGGTCAGGAAAATAGCGACTGCTCATCACCCCTTCGCCGTGGTTGATGAAAATTTCGACGCTGGAGCGGTCGCACAGAACGCGCAGATGGTGAACCTCACCCAGCCAGTAGCGGGTTAACGTCTCACCCGTTTGCAGGCTGGCACGTTCCAGACGCAGGCCATTGCCATCGACCGTGAGGTGCAGCGCACCGGCAAAATCCAGTTTCGCGCAGGCAGCGCTCAGCTCGAACTCAAGGCGCGAGGCATCAAGCTCCGGCGCATCGCAGGCGTTGCCCTGCCAGTGCAGTTCCTCTTCACGCAGCATTTCCAGCTCACGCACCGGAGTCTGCCAGAGCTTGCCGTCGCGGTAGCGCAGCTCTCGCGGACAGGTCATCTGATGGATCCAGCCCTGTGCCCGGGTGGGCTGCAGCATCTCTTCCCCGTCAGGCACGCCCATCCAGCCAATCAGGATCCGCCGGCCATCTTCCGCCAGCGTCGTTTGCGGGGCGTAGAATTCAAAACCGGCATCCAGTTCGTGTAACGCACCGTGCTCAAATGCGCCGCGCTGATAGTCAAACGCCCCGCTCATCCAGGCTGCCGGATAGGTGTTGAGATAACGATGCGGCTCACGCGCCAGCCCCTGCGGGCAGCAGATCAGAACGTGCGTCCCGTCGAGGGCAAACAGGTCCGGGCACTCCCACATGTATCCCGCATCCGAGAGTCCGTTGACGCCGTTACCGGCAATTTCTCCGCACGATTCCCACGTGTGCAAATCGGCAGACCTGAACAGCAGCACTTTGCCCCGCTTTTGCACATCCTGCGCGCCCAGCACCATGTACCACTGCCCGTCGTGCTGCCACACTTTCGGGTCGCGCACGTGGCCGGTGTAGCCATCCGGCAGCGCCAGCACCGGCCCCAGTTTTTTAAAGGTCCCGTCCGGTTGTTCCACCGCCAGGCACTGCCAGGCGGTGCGGCTGCCGTCATCGAACTTAACGTTGCCGGTATAGCACAGCGTCAACATCCCGTTGTTGTCCACGGCGCTGCCGGAATAGCAACCGTTGCGGTCGTACTCTTCATCTGGCATCAGCGCCATCGGCTCGTGCTGCCAGTGCAGCAGATCGTGCGAACTCCAGTGCCCCCAGCATTTATAGCGGTGATCGCAGTCCAGCGGGTTCCACTGATAAAACAGATGGTAGCGCCCGGCAAACCAGATAAAACCGTTCGGATCGTTCATCAGCCCCGTCATCGGTGCCGGGTGCCACTGCGGGTAGTGGCGGTCGGCACGCGCGCGCGGTTGGCCTTTCATCACGGCCTGCAGCACGGCAGGCCAGCGGGAAGGTAATGTCATTATTCAGAGTCCGTTTTATATTTCAGCAGCAGCGAGACGGTAAACGCTACGCCAAAGGCTATCACCATGCCGATAATATAGTTGAGCAGCGAACTGGCCTGCACGATGGCCATCCCCGGCAGCGCCGTAAGCCCTACCGCCGTCATGTAGACATGCACCGACACCACCCATGCGCCACCCACCGCACCGCCAATCAGCGCGGCCACAAACGGTTTCACGAAACGCAGGTTGATACCAAAAATAGCGGCTTCGGTAATGCCGAGCATGGCCGAGAACGCCGACGGTAAGGTAATGGCTTTGATTTTTGCGTCTTTGGTTTTAAACCACACCGCCAGGCACGCACCACCCTGCGCCACGTTCGCCATGGCCCAGATGGGCAGCAGGAAATTAACGCCAATCGACGGATTCCCCAACAGCCCGGCTTCAATCGCGTGGAAGCTGTGGTGAATGCCGGTAATAACAATCACCGAATAGAGCCCGCCGAACAGCAAACCGGCCAGCCAGCCCGCGTGGGTAATCAGCGTGCTCAGAATAAAGGAGATGCCATCGCCTAACGCGCGTCCCGCCGGGCCGATAATCAGCAGCGCGATAAAACCGGAGAGAATGACGGTCAGGAACGGCGTCAGGATCAGGTCTAACGCATCCGGGATGACCTTGCGCAGGTTTTTCTCCACAATGCTCATAAACCAGACGGCCAGCAGCACCGGGAACACCGTTCCCTGATAGCCAATCATGGCAATCTCAAGGCCGAAAAAGTTCATGGTGTGGAAGCCGGACGCCACGCCCCAGGCGTTGGTCAGCGCCGGGTGGGTCAGAATGCCACCTAGCGTGGCGCCTAAATAGGGGTTACCGCCAAACTCACGCGCGGCGGTAAAACCAATCAGGATCGGTAAAATAATAAACGCCGCCGAGCTGCACATATCCAGCATGATGTAGATGGCGTTATCGGCATTCACCCAGCCGTAGGTTTTCACCATTCCGAGCAGGCCCATCAGCAAACCGGACGCAACAATGGCGGGAATGATCGGTACGAAAATATTAGAAAGCAGGCGGGCAATGCGCTGGAACGGGTTGAGCTTACGCGCCGCGAGATCTGCCGCTTCTGACTTGCTGGATTCACCAATCCCTGCCGCCTGAATAAAAGCCGCGTAAACCTTATTCACCACGCCGGTACCAAAAATCACCTGCATCTGGCCCGCGTTACGAAAACAGCCTTTCACCCCCTCGACCTTGCCGATGGCCTGCTGGTCAGCAAGCGCATCGTCGACCAGCACCAGACGAAGGCGCGTTGCGCAGTGCGCGGCACTGGCGATGTTCTCTTTGCCACCGAGCAGCGGAATGAGCGCACGGGAAATATTATCAAAATCCATAGTTACCTCTGCCTGACTTCATTTTTATGATGTTTGATACGCTCCCGCCTGGCGGGAGCGTGAAGGGTTAAAACCAGGTTTCCATCTGGACCCCAAAGTTCCATTCCCCGCCAGCGTTAAAGCCGCTGCTGCCAAAGGCGTCATCGCTGGCGTAGTTATCCAGTTTGCTGCTCCAGTCCATCCAGGTGGCAAACAGGCGCAGTTCAGGACGGCTGAAGAAATCGCCAATTTTGCCCGCCTTTAAGGTCGGTGCGAAGGTCAGCTTGTAGAAGCTGCCGTTAACGGCGTTGCGATCTTTGTAGCCTTCCGGGTTCAAATCCATGTACTGATAGCTGCCCTCAAACGCCAGGGCGAAATTCTGCGTAACCTCTTTGATCAGGCGGGTATTGAGCGTAACCCACTCGTAGCTGTCGCCTTTGACGTAGCGGTCTTTACTGCTCTGGGCCAGTACCGCAGGCGCGATATGCCAGCCACCGCCGAGCGGCGTGACACCGTAACTTGCGAAGCGCCAGGTATCGGCTTCTGACAGCAGCGCGCCATCAGAGCCGATGCTTTTAACTTCTGCCCCCAGGCCGTGACCATACAGCAGCGCCGTTTTCGCTGAGCCTTCTCGCAGGCCGTAGAAGCTGTCATTGTGCAGACCCACCAGGGCATGCACGCCGGTGTTCGCCGCATCGGTTTTAATCAGATCGCCATTGCTGTCCTTGCGTTCGTCGTTATCCTTCGCCCGCAGGCCGCTCACCATGAGCTGGAATGGCCCGGCAAAGTGATTCATGCTGAGGATATAGTTCTGAACGTTGTTGTCGATCTGCTCTTCGCTGCCGAAGTTGCGCCCGTAAATCGAGAAGTTGCTGCGCAGCGTATCATTCCACTTCACGTCATAGACACCGCCGCCGGTACCGGCGAGGAACACGACATCAGAATCCAGCCAGTGAATATCAAAGTTATCGCGGTCAAAGCGTTTACCGGCCCAGAAGGTACTCCCTTTCAGCGCGCCAGTGAAATCAGGCAGATTGCCCAGCTCGGCAAAGGCCTGACGAATGTTGAGATCGCTGGTATCGGCTGACCAGTCGTTATAGGTCTTTTGCCCGTCGGCTAACATGGCCTTAAAGCGCGTGGTCGCCCCGCTCTCCAGCGTCTGTTTGTGTTCCACATTCAGCTCAACGTAGGTATCCGCTTCGTTACCCAGACGACCGACCGCGCCCCCGGTTTCCCCGGCAGGTGTCAGATACGGACCGCTTTTGCTGCTGGACGCCGCATCATTCATCAGCAGGCCTGAGCGGGCATAACCGTGAAATTCAAAACCACTGCTCTGATCGGCTTTCTTTTCCAGCACCGTGGTACGCTGGGCCACCTCCTGGGTGGTGGTCTGCGTTTGCTGCTGGGCGGCAACCAGCTGCTGCGTTTTTTGTTCTGCTGCCGTCGCGCGTTTCTCCGCATTCTGGGCGCGCATTTCCGCATCCTGAAGACGCTGTTCCAGCGCCGCCAGGCGCGATTCGATGCTTGTCATATCGGTCTGGGCAAAAACAGAGGTACTACCGGCCAGCATGCCAATCATCACGGCAAGTCTGCGTTTTTTATACATTTTGTCGCATCCCTAAAAAAAAGTGTTTTGATAATGCTAAATTGCTAAACCGGTTTAGGTTGCTGATACTAAACCTGTGAATTTTGGATCGGCAATACTTTTTGCTAAACCGTTTTAGTAAGTGTGATCGAGGCGACAATTCAGGCCGCCGAATGGCGGCCAGGAAAGAATTACAGGTTGTGACGGTACGGCAGCGCGGTCATTGCCCCTTTGGCCGTCGTGGCCAGCGCACCACAGCGCTGGGCCAGGGCGAGGGTTGTTGCCAGATCCTGGCCTGACGAGGCCAGGCCGAACAGCAACCCTGCGACGAACGCATCGCCTGCGCCGGTGGTGTCAACACACGCCACCGGTGTGGCCGGATAGTGTGTCGTGATGCCCTCATGCCAGGCCATCACCCCCTCTTTACCCAGCGTCACCAGCACCAGTCGGGCCGGACAATGGTGCATCAGTGCCGCCAGACCGGTTTCGATATGGGATTCGCCGGTCAAAAACGTCAGCTCTTCAACGGAAAGCTTCACCACGTCCGCGCGCTGTAGCGCCAGTTCGAGGTAACGGCGAAGATCGCCCTCATCCTGCCAGAGGTCGGGGCGAATGTTGGGATCGAAGCTGACAAAACCACCGGCTTTTTTAATTGCATCCATCGCCTGAAAAGTGGCAGAGCGGCTCGGCTCCGCGCTGAGCGCAATGGAGCAGACGTGCAGCCACTCTTTGGCCCTGAAAGGCGGCAGATCGGTGGAGTCGAGAAACAGATCGGCGCTCGGCCGAACCATAAACGTAAACGAGCGTTCGCCCTGTTCGTCCAGATCAACCACCACCGTTGAGGTGCGGTGAGCCGGATCGAGGCGCATCCACTGCACATCAACCTGCTCATCCGCCAGCGTTTTCTGCATAAAGCGGCCAAACGGATCGTCGCCAACCCTGCCAATAAAGGCACTTTTTCCGCCCAGTCGGGCGATGCCGACCGCCACATTTGCCGGTGCACCGCCGGGACATTTCAGCAATTTGCCGTTCCCCTCTGGCAGTAAATCCACCACTGCATCACCGAGTACCCAGATTTTATCCATGTCATCCTCGCAGCTAAACAATGTTAAACCGTTTTAGCTATTTAAACACAGGCTGACCAAAGGGGAAATAATCAGGAAGGAAAAAGCGTTATCGTACCAGGTGTGGCCAGTGAATATCGCCCACCCCGTTAAGCTGCGGCCGGGCAAACAGAAACCCCTGGAAACGGCGAATACCGGCGGATTCCAGCCAGCACCACTCCTCCAGCTTCTCAATGCCTTCCGCCACCAGCGTGATCTCAAGGTCGGTGCAGCAGCTCACTATCGATCGGACAATCGCCTGTTTTGGGCCGCTGAGATGAATATTGGTGACTATTTCCCGATCGATCTTGATTTTATCCGGCTGGAAGCGGGTAAGCAGCGAAAGCCCCGCATACCCGGAGCCGAAATCATCGATCGCCAGGCCAATACCTTCACCCCGAAGCTGTTTGATCGCGCTGTTGAACTTGTTAAAGCCGGAAATCATCTCGTTTTCAGTTACTTCTATGACCACCTGCTCCGGCTGAAGCCCGTGTTGTCTGATTTGCTCCACCAGAAACTCGACCGCTCCGGGCACCTTGACCAGCGACATGGGGAGTAAATTCACCGCAATTTTATGGCTGCCGATACCCAGTTTCTCCGCAAGCGCAAAGGCATACGCTTTGGTTTGCAGATCCACTTCGTAGAGCTTGTCCTGATCGAGCGTTTTGAAGAAATGTTCCGGGCTCCCGCCATCGTTGCCACGAATAAGCGCTTCAAGTGAACTGATTTTCCCTTCCGAGGGCTCGACTATCGGCTGCAGCGCAAACTGACAGATTTGACCGGCAATCAACCCCATGGCCTCACCGAAGGGCGCTTTTTCACATGCGAGCGTCCATTTTCCCGCATCCACCGGGCTCCTCGTCTGGCCGGTATGTTTCCCGGTGATAAAGGTCTGAATGAATTTGAACACCCGATCATCGGATATGAGATAGCTTTCCAGCTGGCTGTAATGCAAAACCGACTCAAGCACCTCTTTTGGGGACTGGACCTGCAGGTCAAACAGCAGCATGCCGACATTGTCAAACCGTCTGCGGGGGCCGTAATCCCGCATCAGTTCGACGACGCCACTGTGGCGCTCATCATCGCGAATTTTGTGGAACAGCTTCACGACGCTCTCTTCCGCGCCCTCAAGAATTTGCATGACGTCACAGCCGTTCGAGAGCAGGACACCCGTGATGTTCAGTTTGGCATTGCGGCTTCGTGCTCGTTCTACCAGGGCGCTCAATTCTGCGGACCGGCAGGATAAATGTAACTGGCTTCGATAAATCAGCGTGGTGAGCACAGGAATGGGTTCCAGAATAAGGGAGGCGCCGGGGAAGTTACTGTTTAACATACTTCACCAGCGCTACCTAATAAATTAACGGCTTAAGGGATCACCCTTTTTCCTCCGTCCCGATGCGGTTGTCGATCCGCATCTTCATGTAGTCGTAAAACGGATTTGAGGTCACCCGCATCAGGGCATCTTTACCCACGCTCAGTACGGAGGTCTCTCCCCACAACGCAATGGTGCCCAGGCTGATGCCATAGCGGTTTTTCACGGCAGGATGCCGGCCATACAGATCGTCATCAGGCGGGAAAGGTACGGCGACATGCGAAAGCGAATAGACCTCCGGCGGATACTGCTGCGCCAGCGGCTCCACGGTCTCCTCTGTGCTGCCTGCGGGGATGTGCTTCGCGACCGTGGCGAAACGCTCCGCACTGGCGTTGGTTACAATCGTGACACTGTAACGTCTTTGCGCAGACGGCAACAACTCAGAGAGGGCCGTCCACGACGACGGCCGGAATAACGGGCGGAAACTCGCCGCCTGGTTGATATCAAACACCACCAGTTCACTGCCATTGGCCGGAAGCTGGTCGAATAACCCCGTGACAACCGCACGGGTACTGACGGTGGAATCCATCACCGACTGAAAGGCCAGTACCGGCGGCAACCGATCCAGCGTGTGGTTTTGTGCATCGCGGCCAATCTGCTCCTGCAGCGCCTTCGTCAACAGCCACGACTGACGCGCCGCGTTTACCGGGAAAGAGTTGTATTTGTAAGGGTTATACTCCGGCGCGATATTCAGCCAAGCCGCTTTCGCAAACGCCGGTAACAGTGCCGGTAAGCCTGCGAATCCGGCAAAGCGGGCAAACGCCGTGACGCCGATCATTGGTGACAACAACACCAGTTGCTGAGGTTTTCGCAGCGAAGGCGACTCCAGCGCGTCCAGGGTGTATTTCATCGCCAGCGCCCCGCCGTTGGAATAGCCCACCAGATGCAAAGGAACGTTATCCCCCGCCAGACGGGAGGCTTCGCGCACGGCAAGACGCGTCGCCGCCAGCCACATCTCCCAGTCAACATTTGTCAGCGCCCCTGGTGCCGTCCCGTGTCCGGGCAGGCGCGGCACCACGGCCACAAATCCGCGCTGCTGATAATCAACGGCAAGGTGCTTAACGCTATAGGGCGAATCGGTGAGTCCGTGCAGTAAAACTACTGCACCACGCGGTTTACCGGCAGGCATCAGCACAAACGAGCGATTTGCATCCGGAGTAAATTTTCCGGGCCACACCAGGCTCTGACGGTAGTAGCGGTTTAAGGCGGTACGCTCCTCCCCCTTCGTTTTTGCCGTGACCGCGTTATCCAGGTCGGTGAAGATGGCCTTTTCCCGGTCGAGATAGTCAGCAAAGTTCGCCTTATCCAGCTCGCTTACGCTCATTTCATCCGCACGCCAGGTATGCCAGAGATGTAACGCCGGCCCCTGCTGCGAGAGATATACCCGCACTGCCAGCAGCACAACCACGATAATCCCTATGACCATCGCCACTTTCTTTGCGAGAGCCATCAGGCGCACGCTGACACGCCAGGGCAGATTCGCCATGCCGGGTTCCTTCTCTTAGTCACTGTGTTTGTATCTTATCAAAAATGTGAAGGGGCTGAGGTATTCACTGTATTTATTGCTAATGATTTTTTTCGCGCTTATCAGCGCTTGTGTAAGGTATGCCCATACGACATCCATTATTTCTTCATTCACCTGCTTCATAAATTAAATAAATGCCAATATTAAATACATCAACCTTGATTATCTTGGTTAACAATAAATAACACTAAACCGCATGCTAAAAGATGATATTTACGTATATTTATAATCTCTTTTTTGAAAATGGAGTTTTAACAATGGCTATACCGGCTTATTTATGGATACGAGATGATGGCAATACTGAAATAAAAGGAAGCGTAGATGTTCAGGATCGAGAAGGCAGCATTGAAATCACCGGTTTCACACACAGTCTGAGATTACCTACCGATGCACTTACCGGAAAAGTAATGGGCACTCGCCAACATGCCCCTTTGTTATTTCAGAAAGAAATTGACTCGTCCTCCCCTTACCTCATGAAGGCAGTAGCGACCGGACAAACACTTAAGACTGCGGAATTTAAGTGGTACAAGATAAACGATGCGGGGCAGGAAGTTGAATATTACAATATGACACTTGAAAACGTGAAAGTAGTCTCGGTTTCACCGCTAATGCACGACATAAAAGATCCCACCAAAGAAAAGCATAATCATCTGGAACTGGTTGAGTTACGGTACGATAAAATTACGTGGAAGTTTTGTGATGGAAATTTACAGTTTGCTGATAGTTGGGCGGAGCGTTAATTATGCGCTATCCAACGATACCCGTTCATCCAACACCGCCTGCGTATCCAACCTCCTTGCTGGTTCCCCCTGGCGCATCCATTGTTAACAACATGATGATAGCAAGATTCCATAAAGGCCCATCAGTACTGACTTACATCTGGTTCTATGGGATGGTAAGGCTACATGGACCGTGGGACTATAAATCACTATCAGGACGCCAGTATGCCGATTATGGTAATTTCAATTACGGTGCCGTCGGTACTGCGGCAGGCATTTCTGAACAAATATTGTTAAGAGGGGCTGGATGGGCGCAAAGTCGATCGGGTAACGGGGATCCACAGAAATTTGGCACCTGGTATGAATCAGCACCCTATGGAGATGATCCTGCGGATCAGGTCTGGATAAGAGCAGGTATTGATTATGCTAAAAGAACGGGGTTTTAAAAAACGGTACGCATTAGGCGTTATTCTTATCGTGATGATTTGGATTATATATATGATCCCCCGGTGGATATTTCCTGTGGAATATAGCATATATAAGAAAACAGCTTTAAATGAATCCGCAAATATTTATATTGTGCAAAGTGATGCTGGAGCGACTACAGCATTCGGTTACCATTATTACCTGATTGATAATAAAACGTCAGACAATGACTTTATATCTCATCTGGATGATTATACTCCCTTTTTGAAAACACGAGACGCAAACGCCTTACGTAAAGTCGATAATGGGCAGATTTATCTCAACATTACAGGCGATATATATTATTTTTCAAGTCCCGCGCAGTATCGTATTCAATCTAACCTATACCGCATAGGTATAAATCTCGTTGCCAGGCCATAGGGCAACCTGGCAAATCATTATCTCTGTTTCTCTTCATCACAAACTTTCCTCACGGGCGACGGGCGATTCAGGATCGCAAATGCGCGCCCCTTCAAAGTTCTTGCTTACCGTCATACACACTGCACCAAAAGTGAACTACGCTGCACAAATGTTGATCATTGGTTAATCAAATATTGCATGAAGTTTACAGCACAGCGGCTTTTCGCCGTCATGTGAACATGGCACGCGTCATGCATTGTTAACCAGGTAACAGAATTCCCGCCATTGACAGCCGGTTAACAGCGAGGCGGTAATGACCACCAAACCTGAAATGCTGAACCGTATCGAAGCCACCTTCAGCCAGCTGACGCCCAGCGAAAAGCGTGTGGCAAGCTGGATGCTGGCGCACGCCGCGCTGATACCGTTTGAGACGGCAGAGAGCGTGGCGCTGACTACCGGCACCAGCGGGATCACCGTCGGGCGCTTCCTGCGTAAGCTGGGGTATCGCAACCTGGACGATGCCAAAAAAAGCCTGCGCGATCCTTATCAGCCCTGGGGAATGAACGAACGTCTGGACTCCTGGCAACAGCAGCGCCCGCTCTCGGATCGCCTCCAGCACTCCCTTTCGCTGGAGGTGGATGCAATCACCCATGTTTATCAGCTGGCACAAACCGATGTCTTTAAGCAAATCGTCCATCAGCTCACCCATGCTGAGGCGGTGTTTGTGCTGGGTATTCAGTCAACGCGCGGGATTGCCAACGCCTTCTTCAGCCACCTGGAATATCTGCGTCCGCGCGTGAGCTACTCCGAGGGGTTATCCGGCAGTTGGGTTGAATCGCTAAACTCCGGTTTTGACCACCCTTATGTGGTGCTGACCGATACCCGCGCCTATTCCGCCATTGCCCGGCAGTACTGTCGTGTCGCAAGTGAGAAAAGTATTCCGATGGCCCTGATCACCGATATCTGGTGTCCGTGGGCGCGGGATTACCCTATTGATTTATTGCAGGTTAAAACCGATACCGGCCACTTCTGGGATTCGCTGGCCCCTGTGAGCTGTCTTTTCAACCTGCTGCTGTCAGGCGTGGTCCAGGCGCTGGGTGATGCGCTTGCAGACCGTCTGACGATAAACCGTGAATTACAACAAGAGTTTGGACAATTCGAACGCTAAAGGAGTGGAGCTATGCCCGAAGAGAGTGAACTGATCGATGTCGCCAGAATGTTTCCTGAGTTGCATATCGATCTGAAATACGCCACCGCCGACAACCTGACTGGCCGTCCCATTTATCAGGAGGCGCTGTGTTTGCTGCATACCGATGCCGCCACCGCGCTGGCGAAATCGATTGGCATCGCCACGCTCGCCGGACTGAAACTGGTGGTCTACGACGCCTATCGCCCACAGCAGGCCCAGGCGCAGCTGTGGGATGCGTGCCCGAACCCGGAATATGTGGTGGATGTGGCCATTGGCTCCAATCACAGCCGCGGCACGGCCATCGACGTCACCCTGATGGATGAACATAACAACGTGCTGGATATGGGGGCCGGGTTTGATGAGATGGATGACCGTTCTCATCCGTATCATCCTTCTGTGCCGCCGCACGCCCAGCGCAACCGCCTGCTGCTTAACGCCATCATGTTTGGCGGCGGCTTTATGGGGATCGGCAGCGAATGGTGGCACTTCGAGTTGCCAAACGCCGCCAGTTATCCCCTTCTTGACGATCGTTTCGCCTGTTTTCCGTTGACGCACACCCCTCTTTAAACCTGGAGCACTGCCATGAAAACAACGCTTCTCACGACGCTTATCGCCGCCACGCTGGCCCTGAGCATGCCTGCTGCGCAGGCCGCCGTTCCGAAAGACATGCTGGTGATAGGTAAAGCCGCCGACCCGCAAACCCTCGATCCGGCAATCACCATCGATAACAACGACTGGACCGTCACCTATCCGTCCTATCAGCGTCTGGTGAAGTACAAACCTGGCACCACGGAGGTCGAAGGCGATCTGTCCACGGGCTGGAAGGCATCTGAGGATCAGAAAGAGTGGACCTTCACCCTGACGGACAACGCGAAATTCTCTGACGGCACGCCGGTCACCGCTGAAGCGGTAAAACTGTCGTTTGAGCGCCTGCTGAAGCTCAGCCAGGGGCCGTCTGAAGCGTTCCCGAAAGATCTCAAAATTGACGCCGTTGATGACCACACGGTGAAATTCACCCTCAGCCAGCCGTTTGCTCCCTTCCTCTATACCCTGGCGAATGACGGTGCATCGATTATTAACCCGGCCGTACTGAAGGCCAATGCCGCCGATGACGCGCGAGCTTATCTGGCGCAGAACACCGCCGGTTCCGGGCCATTTATGCTGAAGAGCTGGCAAAAAGGTCAGCAGCTGGTGCTGGTGCCTAACCCGCACTGGGCGGGAGATAAGCCCCACTTTAAGCGCGTCTCGGTGAAAATTATCGGTGAAAGCGCGTCGCGTCGCCTGCAGCTTTCCCGTGGCGATCTGGATATTGCCGACTCCCTGCCTGTCGATCAGCTTTCGGCGCTCAAGCAGGAGGGCAAAGTCGCCGTGGCGGAGTATCCGTCCCTGCGCGTGACCTATCTCTATCTCAACAACAGCAAAGCGCCGCTGAATCAGGTGGATTTGCGCCGCGCCGTCTCCTGGGCAACCGATTATCAGGGGATGGTGAAAGGCATTCTCAGCGGTAACGGCAAGCAGATGCGCGGCCCGATCCCGGATGGCATGTGGGGCTTTGACGCCACCGCCATGCAGTACAGCTTTGACGAGGCCAAAGCGAAAGCGGCACTGGAGAAAGTCAAAGATAAACCGGCCAGCCTGACGTTCCTCTACTCGGACAACGACCCGAACTGGGAGCCTATCGCCCTCTCCACTCAGGCCAGCCTGGGCAAGCTCGGTATCAACGTCAAGCTGGAAAAACTGGCTAACGCCACCATGCGCGACCGCGTGGGTAAAGGCGACTATGACATTGCCATTGGCAACTGGAGCCCGGACTTTGCCGACCCGTACATGTTCATGAACTACTGGTTTGAGTCGGACAAAAAAGGTCTGCCGGGCAACCGCTCGTTCTATGAGAACAAAGAGGTCGATTCCCTGCTGCAGGCGGCGCTGAAAACCACGGACCAGGCGGAGCGCACCCGCGATTACCAGCAGGCGCAGAAGATTGTGATTGACGAAGCGGCCTACGTTTATCTGTTCCAGAAGAATTACCAGCTGGCAATGAACAAAGAGGTCAAAGGCTTCACCTTTAATCCAATGCTCGAGCAGGTGTTCAACATCGCCACCATGAGCAAGTAACGGTTTCGCCGGGGGAAAGTGTATGACGTTCTGGAGCATTGTGCGCCAGCGCTGCTGGGGGTTAATCCTGGTAGTAGCCGGTGTCTGTATCATCACCTTTATCATTTCACACCTGATCCCCGGCGATCCGGCCCGCCTGCTGGCCGGTGACCGTGCCAGCGACGAGATTGTGCAAAACATTCGCCAGCAACTGGGACTGGATCAGCCGCTCTATATCCAGTTTGGCCGCTATGTGGATGCCCTGGCGCACGGCGATTTAGGGACCTCTATCCGTACCGGGCGGCCGGTGGCGGAAGATTTAAAAGCCTTCTTCCCTGCCACGCTGGAGCTGGCGTTCTGTTCCCTGCTGCTGGCGCTGGTGATCGGCGTTCCGCTGGGGATTTTATCGGCGGTCTACCGTAACCGCTGGCTGGATCATCTGGTACGGCTGATGGCGATGACCGGGATCTCCACACCGGCCTTCTGGCTGGGTCTGGGCGTCATCGTCTTGTTCTACGGCCATCTTCAGCTTCTGCCCGGCGGCGGCAGGCTGGACGACTGGCTCGACCCGCCGGCCCACGTGACGGGCTTTTATCTGCTGGATGCCCTGCTGGAGGGTAACGGCGAGGTCTTTTTCAACGCCCTGCAACACCTGATTTTACCGTCACTGACGCTGGCGTTTGTTCATCTTGGCATCGTGGCGCGTCAGGTACGTTCCGCCATGCTGGAGCAGCTCAGCGAAGATTACATTCGCACCGCCCGCGCCAGCGGCTTGCCGGGCTGGTATATCGTCCTGCGGTATGCCCTGCCGAATGCGATGATCCCGTCCATTACCGTACTCGGGCTGGCGCTGGGCGATCTGCTTTATGGTGCGGTACTGACCGAAACCGTCTTTGCCTGGCCAGGCATGGGCGCCTGGGTGGTGACCTCCATTCAGGCACTGGATTTCCCTGCCGTCATGGGCTTCGCCGTGGTGGTTTCACTGGCCTATGTGGTCGTCAATCTGGTGGTTGATCTGCTCTATCTGTGGATTGACCCTCGTATCGGGCGCGGAGGTGCCGAATGATGTTGACTGAGGAAACGCCCGTCCCCGTAAACACAACGAAACCGGGCATCGACTGGGCAAGGCTGTTCTGGATGCTGCGTCAAAGCCCGCTCACGCTGATCGGCGGGGTGATTATGCTGGTGATGCTGTTGCTGATGGTAACTTCACCGTGGATCGTCCCCCATGATCCGAACGCGCTGGATCTCACTGCCCGGCTGCAGGCCCCGTCTGCGCAACACTGGTTTGGTACCGATGAAGTCGGACGCGATCTGTTCAGCCGCGTGCTGGTCGGTAGCCAGCAATCCATTACCGCCGGGCTGGCGGTGGTGGTGATTGCCGGGAGTATCGGCTCGCTGCTGGGCTGTTTGTCCGGCGTGCTGGGCGGTCGCGGCGATGCCATCATTATGCGGGTGATGGACATTATGCTCTCCATTCCCTCCCTGGTACTGACCATGGCGCTGGCGGCGGCGCTTGGGCCGAGTCTGTTTAACGCCATGCTGGCGATTGCGATTGTGCGTATCCCGTTTTACGTTCGCCTGGCGCGCGGGCAAACCCTGGTGGTGCGCCAGTTTACCTATGTGCAGGCCGCCCGTACATTTGGCGCGTCGCGCTGGCATTTGATCAGCTGGCACATTCTGCGTAACGCCCTGCCACCGCTGATCGTGCAGGCCTCACTGGATATTGGCAGCGCCATTCTGATGGCCGCCACGCTGGGCTTTATCGGCCTTGGGGCACAGCAGCCCACCGCCGAATGGGGAGCGATGGTGGCCGTGGGCCGCAACTATGTGCTCGACCAGTGGTGGTACTGCGCCTTTCCTGGCGCGGCAATTCTGATCACTGCCGTCGGGTTTAATCTGTTTGGTGACGGCATTCGCGACCTGCTGGATCCGAAATCGGGAGGAAAACAGGCATGAGCGAAGCAGTATTAACCATTGAAGATTTACACCTGAGCTTCCCGATATTTCGCGGCGAAGTTCACGCCCTGAACCACGTATCGCTGGAGATCAAACGCGGAGAGATTGTTGGAGTAGTGGGCGAATCCGGCTCCGGAAAATCGGTAACGGCGATGCTGACCATGCGTCTGCTGCCGGAGGGCAGTTACCGGATCCATCGCGGGCAGGTAAAACTGTTGGGTGAAGATGTCCTGAATGCATCCGAGAAACAGCTCCGCCAGTGGCGCGGTGCCAAAGTGGCGATGATTTTTCAGGAGCCGATGACAGCGCTGAACCCAACGCGACGAATTGGCAAACAGATGGTGGAGGTGATCCACCAGCATCAGCCCCTTTCACGGCGTGATGCCGGGAAAAAAGCGATCACCCTGCTGGAAGAGATGCAGATCCCGGATGCGGCGGAGGTCATGGAACGTTATCCGTTCGAGCTGTCCGGTGGCATGCGCCAGCGGGTGATGATTGCGCTGGCCTTCTCCTGCGAGCCTGAGCTGATTATTGCCGATGAGCCGACCACCGCACTGGACGTCACCGTCCAGCTACAGGTACTGCGATTGCTGAAGCATAAAGCGCGGGCCAGCGGAACCTCGGTACTGTTCATCAGCCACGATATGGCGGTGGTTTCACAGCTCTGCGATCGGATGTATGTCATGTACGCCGGGAGCGTGATTGAAAGCGGCACCACGCAAACGCTGATCCACCATCCCGTTCATCCCTATTCCATCGGCCTGCTGCAGTGTGCGCCTGAAAACGGCGAGCCGCGCGAGATGCTGCCTGCCATCCCCGGTACAGTGCCCAATCTTAGCCAGCTTCCGCGCGGGTGTGCTTTTCGGGAGCGCTGTTTTGCTGCGGGCGTAAAATGCACTGAAACGCCGCGCTTACTGCCTCAGGGGGCCGAAGGCCAGCGGGCGGCCTGCTGGTATCCGCAACAGGAGAAAACCCATGTCTGACGTACTGCTGGAACTGGATCGCGTGCACGTTAACTTTCCCGCACGCAAAAACTGGCTGGGGCGAGTCACGGAACAGGTGCACGCTCTTAACGGGCTGGATCTTCAGATCCATCGCGGCGAAACGCTGGGGATTGTTGGCGAATCCGGCTGTGGCAAAAGCACGCTGGCGCAGCTTTTAATGGGGATGCTCAAACCCAGTGCCGGCCTGTGTGCACGGACAAACCACGCGGGCGGTATGCAGATGGTGTTCCAGGATCCGCTCTCGTCGCTTGACCCGCGCCTGCCGGTCTGGCGCATTATCACCGAGCCGGTGTGGGTGCAAAAACGCAGCAGCGAACGGGAACGACGTCAGCTTGCTGAAAACCTGGCGCAGCAGGTCGGTATCCGCCCGGAATATCTCGACCGCCTGCCGCACGCCTTTTCCGGCGGGCAACGCCAGCGTATTGCTATCGCCCGCGCTCTTTCCTCTGACCCGGACATCATCGTGCTGGATGAGCCCACCAGCGCGCTGGATATTTCCGTACAGGCGCAGATCCTCAATTTACTGGTGAAGCTGCAGCAGGAACGCAATCTGACCTATGTGCTGATATCCCATAACGTCTCGGTTGTCAGGCACATGAGCGATCGCGTGGCGGTGATGTATCTGGGGCAGATTGTCGAACTGGGCACGGCGGCACAGGTGCTGGTTACGCCGCGTCATCCCTACACCAGGCTGCTGCTCGATTCCGTTCCCAGAACCGGTGAGCCGCTGGATGAAAACCTGGCGCTGCGTAAAACGGATCTCCCGGGTAACCGCCATCTGCCCGAGGGGTGCTATTTCCGCGACCGTTGTCCGCAGGCCACGCAAGGGTGTGAACGCCCGCAGCCGCTACAGCCTTCACACGAGGGCCGTAGCGTGCGCTGCTGGCGTAATGTGGATTAAATTTGCGCCATCCCACCATCAACAAACAGCTCGGTGGCGTTAATAAAGCTGGCCGCGTCAGAGGCCAGAAACGCCACCACTTTCCCCACCTCGCCCGGCGCACCTAAACGTCCTAACGGAACCTGTGCAGCCAGCGCATCGTACAGCCCCTGACGATGTTCTTCTGGCACCAGTTCGCCGAGTCCCGGGGTTTTGACGGGGCCAGGACTGACCACGTTGATACGGATCCCACGGCCCTGCAGATCCAGCGCCCAGGAGCGGGCAAAGTTGCGCACGGCGGCTTTGCTGGCGCTGTAGACGCTAAAGTTTGCCGTTCCCTTTATCGACACCGTTGAACCGGTCAGAATAATGGACGACCCGGCAGATAACAGCGGCAGCGCTTTTTGTACTGTAAACAGCACTCCGCGCACGTTTGTGCCGAAAATACGGTCAAACTGCTCCTCGGTGATTGCTCCCAGCGGCAGCATATCTCCGCCACCCGCATTGGCGAACAAAATATCGAGACGCCCTTCTTCTTTTGCTATCTGCGCATAGACTCGATCCAGATCGGCGAGTTGTGAGACGTCGGCACGAATACCCACCGCACGGGAATCAATTTGTGCGACGGCGGCATCCAGCTCGGCCTGTCGACGACCGGTGATATAGACTTTGGCGCCCTGAGCCGCCAGCTCCTGCGCCGTGGCAAGACCAATACCGGTGCTGCCGCCAGTGACCAGTGCGATTTTTTCGAAGAGCGTTGTGTTCATGTCATTTACCTTTTGTTGGGTTTGCGTTGCGCGTTTTTGCTTGCGCTGGAGACACATTAGACCTTGCCGGATTAGTGAAAAACCAGCAAAAATGAAAATGACTATTCACAGACAGAAATAATTGAGAGAAAAAGATGGACCAGCTCATGGCGATGCGCGCCTTCACGCGGGTTGTGGAAACCGGTAGCTTTACCCGAGCGGCTGATTCGCTAAACATGCCCATCGCCACACTGAGCAAGCTTGTGAAAGCGCTTGAGGCGCATCTTGAAATACGGCTGCTGCACCGTACCACCCGCCGGGTGGTCACGACGCCGGAAGGCGCGGAGTATTATGAAAAAGCGCTCAGGGTGCTCATTGATATCGAAGATATCGATACCTCGTTTCGCGTCTCTCACGCCACACCGAAAGGACATCTGCGGGTGGATATTGGCGGTTCGACTGCCCGCGACGTGCTCATCCCCCTGCTCCCGGATTTCATGCAGCGCTACCCGGATATTCGCATCGATCTTGGCGTGGCGGATCGTCCTGTTGATTTGATCAGCGGCAACGTGGATTGTGTGATCAGAGGCGGTCCGCTGAACGATTCCACCCTTATCGCCCGTCATCTGGGCGACGCCGACATGGTGACCTGCGCAACGCCGGGCTATCTGAAAAAGCACGGCGTTCCGGCTTATCCGCAAGAGTTGCGCAACGGACATAAACTTATAAGCTATCTCTCCCCGGTCACCGGGCGACCCTTTCCGTTTCGCTTCAGGAAAGGCGGCGAGGTGCAGGAGATCGGCATTTCGCACTATCTCGGCGTTAATGAAAGCAATGCGCACCTGGCAGCGGCGGTGGCAGGATTAGGGATCATTCAGACGTTTACGTATTCAGCAAAGACATATCTTCAGGCGGGTACGTTACAAGAAATTTTAAGCGACTGGCGCCCGGCCGCGTATCCGTTTCACGTGGTTTATCCGCAAAACCGGCATCTGACGCATCGGCTTAAGGCGTTTATTGCATGGCTGGCAGCGGTTTTTCCTGCTGCGCTGAAGGGATAGCCGGGCCTTCGCCCGGCTCAGGCTTAGTTAAGTTTATAGTCCAGCGTGATTTCCGCTTTCAGTACCTGCGACACCGGGCATCCTGCTTTCGCTTTCTGGATGATGCCGTCGAATTTCTGCGGGTCCATACCCGGTACGGTGACCTTGCTGTTTAGCGCAATTTTGCTGATTGCGAAGCCGCCATCGGTTTTATCCAGCGAGACATCCGCTGTGGTATCGATGGAATCTGCGGTATAGCCCGCTTCACCAATCATCAGCGACAGCGCCATTGAGAAACAGGCGGCGTGAGCTGCGCCAATCAACTCTTCCGGGTTAGTGCCTTTAGCGCCTTCGAAGCGGGTGTTAAAGCCGTAAGGTTGTTGATTCAGGACGCCACTTTCCGTTGAGACCGTCCCTTTGCCATTTTTGATATCACCAGACCAGTGTGCCGAACCGTGCTTATGAATCGTCATTCTTGCTCTCCTTTTGGCTTACAAAGGGATAAGTATAGACGATGGTTCCGGCACACCCTGGAACACAGACAATTCTGTGACCTATACCCGCTGCGCGTCGCCTGACAGATGGTGCGCTATCTCATCAAGAAACACGCGCAACGCCGCGGGCTGATACTCCCGGGACTGATAAATACCGTGAATGGCTAACGCTTTGGGCGTCAGGCTGCTCAGCACCGGGACCAGCGTGCCCTGTTCAATCGCGGCATGTGCTTCCTGCTCCGGCAGCATGGCAATGCCGCAATGCTTCACCGCCGCCTCCATCAACAATGACGAGATGCTGGCGCTGAGGTTGCCGCTCACGGCGACGCTGACGTTTTCCCCTTCCGGCGTCAGGAAGTGCCACGCCTGACCGGCGAAAAAGCTGTAATGAAGACAGTTGTGCTGCGCTAACTCCTCCACCTGCTCTGGCGTGCCGTGGTTTGCAAGATACTGCGGCGACGCGCACAGCACGGAACGGCACTCCCCGAGCCTGCGGGCGATCATCCCGGGCTCTGGGTTATCCGTAATGCGGATCGCCACATCAATGCGTTCCCCTACCAGGCTCACCGGATGGTTGTTCACATCCAGCTCAATGCGCAGCTGCGGGTAGCGCGAAAGCAAGCCGGGCAGCACCGGGGCAATCAGATGCATGGCGGTAAAATGGGCGCAGGCCACCCGTAGCGTGCCTGAAGGGAGATCTTTCTCCGACTGGCCCTCAATTTCCTGCGACAGCTGGGACAGCGTTCGCGTTTTTAGCAGCACCTTCTCTCCGGCCGCCGTCAGCGTCAGCTTGCGCGTCGAGCGGTTTACCAGCCGCGTACCGGCCCACTTCTCCATTTGCTCAAGATAGCGGCTCACCATCGGACGGGAGATCCCCAACGCCCGGGCCGCTGCACTCAGGCTTCCCAGCTCGCATATCCGGTTATAGACCTGAGCGGCAATAACGCGATCCATATCACACCCCATTTGCTCGATTTATGAAACAAAGCATGTCTTGTTTCAGGAATTCTGGCAAATGCGAATATCCGTACAATAAAGACTTTCCTGAACAACAGAGACATCAGAATGAAATTCACTCACCTTGCTCTTCTCTCCACGCTTATCACGCCCGCGGTGTTTGCTGCGCCATTAACCATTGATACCTATAACCCGCAGGACAAAGGGATGTTTGCGGTCTCCTCCACGCTGGTCTCTGGTCCAAAAGAGGCCGTGCTGTTTGACGCCCAGTTCAGCGTCAAAGATGGCGAAGCGCTGGTCGACAAAATTCGCAAAAGCGGGAAAACCCTGAACAAAATCGTCATTACCTCTGGCGATCCGGATTTCTATTTTGGTCTGCAACCGCTGGTGAAAGCCTTCCCGAATGCCAAAGTGGTGGCCACACAGCAGGTGGTTGACCATATCAAGGCCACCAAAGACGCCAAGCTTGCCTTCTGGGGACCGCAAATGAAAGACGGTGCACCAACCGAACTTATCGTTCCGCAGGTGCTGGCATCCACTACCTTCATGGTGGACGGCGAGAAGATTGATATCGAGCAGCCAGAAAGCTACGCCGCCTATGTCTGGATCCCTTCGGCAAAAACTATCCTCGGTGGTACCGGTGTCGCCTGGGGCATCCACGTCTGGACGGCAGACACCCAGACGCCAGCCAGCCGCAAGCAGTGGCAACAGACGCTGGAAAGCATGGCGGCACATAAGCCTGAACGCGTGATCCCGGGTCACTATCTGGGAACACCACCGGCAGGCAGCGGTGCTCTCGACTTTACCCGTGATTATCTCCAGCACTTCGAACAGGCGTTGTCAGAACATAAAACATCGACAGGCGTGATCAACGCCATGAAAAAACAGTATCCGGGTCTGGCTGAAGAGAGCTCGCTGGAATTAAGCGCCAAAGTGAATACCGGCGAAATGAAGTGGTAATGTAAAATCTGCTCCTGCTATATTTCAGTGATAGCAGGAGCGCCTGCAAAATATCCTCGCGGCAAACCCTCAATATATCCTCCCATTCTAAAAGCGCATAAAAGCATGCACTTATGTCATTTTTATTTCTAAGATGAATCTTAGACACAGCGACCAAAATATTTGCCATTCTGTTTGTGAATTAAATTTTTTGCGAGCCGTACCATTAAACAGACAACGACACGGAGGCAGCATGTTTACTTATTACCCGGCCAATACTGCAGCAGCACAACCTGAACTCGTTAACGCGATTGCACAGGGTCTTCACGCCGAGCATGGTGCTGTGACTGAAGATGACATTTTGATGGAACTGACCAGGTGGGTGGAATCCACAGACAATGACATCCTCAGTGACATCTACCAGCAGACCATTAACTACGTCGTCAGCGGGCAAAACGCACCTTTGTAAAAACCTGCTAAGCTGGATCTGCAACCTAAGGGGTTACATTTCGTTTGCGTAAGCGAACTGGTCCTTAAAACTATCAACAGGATTGAGGAGTTAACATGAAATCGAACCGTCAGGCACGCCATATACTGGGACTGAACTACAAGCTTTCTAACCAACGTAAAGTGGTGATTGAAGGCGACAGTGAAACACAGGTCACTCACGCCACCGGCAGAAAACGCCACGCGGGCAAGTAAGTCCCCAGGAGAGATCCTCAACACCATCGGCAAAACCGATGGTGTTTTTGTTTATGTGTTGCGGTAATTAATATTTAGCTCCTTTATAATACCGCCTGACCGCACCCCATCGCACAGGCCAGAAAGATGACAAACAGCAGTGTCAGGGACGGATCTTCAAAAAAAGAGTGAGTGACATGGACAACAAACTGAAAAAACATCGTTCCCTATACATCCCTTATGCCGGCCCGGTATTACTCGAATTCCCCCTGCTCAACAAAGGTAGCGCCTTCAGCATGGAAGAGCGCAGCAGCTTCAACCTGCTCGGTTTGCTGCCAGAAGTGGTGGAAACCATTGAAGAACAGGCAGAGCGCGCGTGGATCCAGTATCAGGGTTTCAAAACCGAAATCGACAAACATATTTACCTGCGCAACATTCAGGACACCAACGAAACCCTCTTCTATCGTCTGGTACAAAATCATCTCGAAGAGATGATGCCGGTGATCTACACCCCAACGGTGGGTGCCGCCTGTGAACGCTTCTCAGAGATCTACCGTCGCTCCCGTGGCGTCTTTATCTCTTATCAGAACCGCCACAACATGGACGATATTCTGCAGAACGTGCCGAACCACAATATCAAAGTGATCGTGGTGACCGACGGCGAACGTATTCTGGGTCTCGGTGACCAGGGTATTGGCGGCATGGGGATCCCAATCGGTAAGCTCTCTCTGTATACCGCCTGCGGCGGCATCAGCCCGGCGTATACCCTGCCGGTAGTGCTGGATGTGGGCACCAACAACCAGCAGTTGCTTAACGACCCGCTGTATATGGGCTGGCGTCATCCGCGTATTACCGACGACGAGTACTATCAGTTTGTCGATGATTTCATCCAGGCGGTCAAGCACCGCTGGCCGGACGTGTTGCTGCAGTTTGAAGACTTCGCGCAGAAAAACGCGATGCCGTTGCTGAACCGCTATCGCGATGAGATCTGCTCTTTTAACGATGATATTCAGGGCACCGCCGCGGTCACCGTCGGCACGCTGATTGCCGCCAGTCGCGCGGCAGGCAGCCAACTGAGCTATCAGAAAATTGTCTTCCTGGGCGCAGGCTCTGCGGGTTGTGGTATCGCCGAGCAGATTATCGCCCAGACGCAGCGTGAAGGGCTAAGCGAAGAGCTGGCACGCTCCCGCGTGTTCATGGTCGACCGTTTCGGCCTGCTGACCGACGGCATGCCAAACCTGCTGCCGTTCCAGACCAAGCTGGTGCAGAAACGTGAGAATCTGAAGAACTGGGACACCGACAACGAAGTGCTCTCTCTGCTGGACGTAGTGCGCAACGTGAAGCCGGATATCCTGATTGGCGTCTCCGGTCAGACGGGGCTGTTCACCGAAGAGATCATTCGTGAGATGCACAAGCACTGCGAACGCCCTATCGTGATGCCGCTCTCCAACCCGACCTCGCGCGTGGAAGCAACGCCGCAGGACATCATTGCCTGGACCGAAGGGAACGCGCTGGTCGCAACCGGCAGCCCGTTCGATCCGGTGGTGTGGAAGGACAAAACCTATCCTATTGCCCAGTGCAACAACTCCTATATTTTCCCGGGCATTGGTCTGGGTGTGATCGCCTCCGGCGCGTCGCGCATTACCGATGAGATGCTGATGTCGGCAAGCGAGACCCTGGCGGGCCACTCGCCGCTGGTGAACGATGGCGAAGGACTGGTGCTGCCAGAGCTGAAAGACATTCACAAGGTGTCGCGTGCTATCGCGTTCGCGGTCGGGAAAATGGCCCAGCAGCAGGGTGTGGCGGTGAAAACCTCTGCCGACGCGCTGCAGCAGGCCATCGACGACAACTTCTGGATGCCGGAATACCGCAGCTACCGTCGTACTTCGATCTAACACTGTGTTCCGACCGTTCCCTCTCCCACCGGGAGAGGGAATTACATTCGTCCCCCCTAGCCAAACCGCCTTTCCCCCGCTACACTCCTTTCATCCATTAACCCACTGAATATATAAGGAGGCCAATTATGCTGTACTGTGAAATTTTCAATGTTTCACATGCATTTGGTGATCGCACCAGCTCAAGCGTTATCGGTATCGTGCTGCGATAACTTCTGCTTGAGCGAAGACACCAACCCCTGAAATCCCTTCTCTCGGGCTTACTGAGTTATCGTCAGCGATGTTTGACGAGGCATAAACATGCCTGTAACTCTTGGGTAAGCAACAATGAGCACTTTACTCACTGCACAATCTTTACGTGTTGATACGGCGTTTGGCACGCTCTTCGACTCCCTCTCCTTTACGCTGAAAAAAGGCGACCGCATTGGCCTGCTGGGCGACAACGGCTGCGGCAAAAGTACGCTGCTGAAGGTGCTGGACGGCACAGACTCTCCCGCTGCCGGAAGCGTCGCGCTGGCCGGACACTGTCTGATGGCGCGCGTTGAGCAACATCTGCCAGAAGCCATTTATCCCCTGACCATGCTGGATGCCGTGCTGGCGCAACTGCCCACGACTGAGCGCGAGAGCCTGCGCTGGAAAGCAGAAACGCTGCTGGCGGGTATGGGTTTTACGCCGCAGGACATGGCCTTAACGTCGGCGACGCTGAGCGGCGGGCAACACACGCGTCTCCTGCTCGCGCGGGCGTTGATCGGCGATCCGGATCTGTTACTGCTGGACGAGCCGAGCAACCACCTCGATTTGCCTACCATGCTCTGGCTGGAACAATTTTTACAGAACTGGTCCGGCAGCTTTGTACTGGTCTCGCACGACAGGCAGTTGCTGGATGCCGTCACCAACGGTAGCTGGATCCTCCGCGATAAGATGTTGCACTACTTTGCCCTTCCCTGCACCGCCGCGCGCCAGGCGCTGGTGGCGAAAGACGAAAGCGATGCGCTGCGGCATAAGGCGGAGCAAAAGGAGATCGACCGCGTAACCGCCAGTGCCAGACGGCTGGCCACCTGGGGCAAGGTCTACGATAACGAAGATCTGGCCCGCAAAGCCAAACAGATGGAAAAACAGGTCGAGCGGCTAAAGGAGAGCCAGACAGAGCTCACGGCAGGCAGTCCGTGGACGTTAACCCTGCGTGGTGATGCCCTGCGAGCGGACCGACTGCTGGAGATGGAAAACCTCGGCGTACCGCCTGCACCTGGGTTGCCCGCTCTATTTCACGTCGACATTGCGCGGCTTAAAAGTGGCGATCGCGTGGCTATCGTCGGGCGTAACGGCTGCGGCAAATCATCGCTGATGAAGCTCATCTGGCGGCATTTCTCAGGTGAACCGTCAGAGGCTGGGCTAAAACTCCATCCTCGCGTGTCGCCAGGCTATTACGACCAGACGCTGAATCAGCTTCCGGATGAGGCAACGATCTTCGACGCGCTGGAGCCTTTTGCGCCAGCGCCACAGGATCGCAAGATGGCGCTTATCAGCGCCGGGTTCCCGTGGGCGCGTCACGGGCAAAAGGTCAACACCCTCAGCGGCGGGGAGCGTTCGCGCCTGCTGTTTGTCGGCCTGACGCTTGCCCGTTATAGCCTGCTGATGCTGGATGAGCCTACCAACCATCTGGACATGGAAGGCAAAGAGGCGCTGGCCACTACCCTGCAACAGTTTGACGGCGGAGTGCTGCTGGTCAGCCATGACCGGCAGCTGATCGCCCAAAGCTGCAATCGCTTCTGGCTGATTGAGGACGGTTTGCTTAGCGAATGGCATGACGCCGAAGCGGTGTTCGAACGGCTGCGTGAACGCACAGGCCTGATGGCGTCGTCGGCGTCACCCGCAGTCGCGGATGTTAAAGCGCAAGCCTCGGACGATCTGCTTGAAAGGCTGATCGCGCTGGAAACGCTACTCGCAGAAGACCTGGCGCGTAAGCCTAAGCATCAGAAACCACATCTGCAGGTGCAATGGCGCAAAGAGATTGAGGTGATAGAAGCAAAACTGTAGATCTGTGCCCGGCGAGCTACTCGCCGGGCCAGTGAATTCCCCCCTAATTATTAGAGGATCGCTGTATTCTTAATCTGAAATCGCATCAATTGGTGACATTATGTTGCCGCCGCCTTGCATAACTCCTCTAAACTATTAATCCTTAAGTAGTATTCCCCTGCGATACACATACCCATCAAAAACAAGGAGAAACCTATGAAGGCTGCTGTTGTTACACAGGATCATCAGGTCAATGTTACCGAAAAAACCTTACGCCCACTGAAGCACGGCGAAGCCCTGCTCAAAATGGAGTGCTGTGGCGTTTGCCATACTGACCTTCACGTCAAAAATGGCGATTTCGGTGATAAAACCGGTGTGATCCTGGGCCACGAAGGGATTGGGATCGTGAAAGAAGTTGGGCCTGGCGTGACGTCACTGAAAGTCGGCGACCGCGCAAGCGTCGCGTGGTTCTTTGAGGGCTGCGGCCACTGTGAATACTGTAATACCGGCAACGAAACCCTGTGCCGCGATGTGAAAAACGCCGGTTATTCCGTTGATGGCGGCATGGCTGAAGAGTGCATTGTCACCGCGGATTACGCGGTAAAAGTGCCTGACGGGCTGGATTCAGCTGCGGCCAGCAGCATAACCTGTGCCGGCGTCACCACTTACAAAGCGGTAAAAGTCTCCCATATCAAGCCGGGCCAGTGGATTGCGATCTACGGCCTGGGCGGACTGGGTAACCTCGCGCTGCAGTATGCGAAAAACGTCTTCAACGCCAAAGTCATCGCTCTTGACGTTAACGACGAACAGCTGAAGCTGGCAGCGAGCATGGGGGCAGACTTAACCATCAACTCCCGCAGCGAAGATGCCGCTAAAATCGTGCAGGAAAAAACCGGCGGCGCGCATGCGGCTGTTGTAACGGCGGTCGCGAAAGCAGCATTTAACTCGGCGGTGGACGCGGTGCGTGCCGGTGGCCGCGTGGTGGCCGTTGGCCTGCCGCCGGAAGCCATGAGCCTTGATATCCCCCGTCTGGTGCTGGACGGTATCCAGGTGGTCGGCTCGCTGGTTGGTACCCGTCAGGATCTGCAGGAAGCGTTCCAGTTCGCTGCCGAAGGCAAAGTGGTGCCAAAAGTGACAATGCGCCCGCTGGAAGATATCAACGCCATCTTCAAAGAGATGGAACAGGGCCAGATACGCGGCCGCATGGTGATTGATTTACGCTCGTAACGGTCCGTTCCCGCTAACCGCTCCGTTTATGGGGCGGTTTTTTATGACCACATTCCGGCACTCAGGCCAGCGCACGAGCATCAGACTTAGCCCGCCGGGCGCGCAGATAGCCATACACCAGCAGCGCGCTCATCGCCAGGAAGGATAATATCGCCGCCGGTAGCGTGACATAGCTCCAGCTAAAACCGAGCGTAATCATCATTCCGCCAAAATAAGCACCAATCGCACTGCCCAGGTTAAACGCCATCTGTCCGCCTGCGGCACCAAGCATTTCCCCTCCTGTCGCATTTTGCAGCAGCAGAATTTGCAGTGGTGCTGAGAGTGCGAACAGCCCGGCACAGCAGATGAACCCCATCACCAGCGACGCGGTTTTCTGTTCGCCAAAGGCGAAAAGCAATAACAGTGAGGCGACAATCACCATATCGGTGGTGGCAGCAATACGTAGCGGGCTGAAACGACCCGATAGTTTCCCGCTCAGCAGGTTACCCAGCACCATGCCGAGGCCCATCAACATCATGATGATCGTCATCAGCCCCTCGGAGAAGCCAGAGACATTGACCATAAACGGCTTCACAAAACTGAACCACGCAAAAACGCCAGCGTTGCCAAACATGGTGGAGGCAAAGATCAGCCACGGTTCCGGTTTTTTCAGGAAGTGAAACTGCTCGGTGAGTTTTATTTCTGATGCGTCATGAAGGTTTGGTACCCACACCAGCACCGAGAGGATCACCAGCGCGTCAAACAGGGCTATCAGGAAAAAGGTATAACGCCAGTTGAATGTATGCCCCAGCCAGGTTCCAAACGGAACCCCCACCAGATTCGCCACGGTCATCCCGGCGATCATCCCCGCCACGGCCACCGTCACCTTACCCGGTGGCGCTATTTTCGAGAGGATAATCGCCCCCACGCCGAAAATTGCGCCGTGCGGGAACCCCGAGATTAAGCGCCCTGCCGCCAGCCAAAAATAGGATGTGGAAAAGGTAAACATCGCGTTGCCCACTGCACACAGGGCAACCAGAAACAGCAGCGTGGTTTTTAACGAGAACTTACTGGAAAACAGCGCCACAATCGGCGCGCCAATCACCACGCCAAAGGCGTAAAACGAAATCATATTTCCGGCGGAGGGAATGGAAATGCCGGTATCATGCGCCAGTTCCGTCAGGACACCCATAATGCCAAATTCAGCCATGCCCAGGCCAAACGTGCTAAGGGCTAACGAGAAAATTGTCTTTTTCATACCACAACCACGAGTGAAAATTCGCAGCGGGCATTATTGAATAATCTTGTATGGTGAGCCAGTTCAAATCAGCAGACTGACACGTTAATCCATTAATTCAGGTGAATTACACTTCTTAATGCGGCCTCGCTTCTTCCCCGCGACCGGACAACCTGAGGATGACAATCATGGCAAGTAACAAGAAAACCAGCGTCGCTGTTGATGTCGTTAAAAATGCCCCTCTGAAAACAAAAGAGTATGAAAAAGAGCTTCGTCGCCTTCACGTTGAACTGGTCAAACTCCAGCAATGGGTTGTCGCCAAAGGATTGAAAGTCTGCATCGTGTTTGAGGGACGCGACGGGGCCGGTAAAGGCGGCACCATAAAAGCGATAACCGAACGCGTCAGCCCACGCGTATTCCGGGTTGTCGCGCTGCCTGCGCCTACAGAGAAAGAGAAAACGCAGCTTTATTTCCAGCGTTATGTTCCGCACCTGCCCGCTGCCGGTGAAATCGTTATTTTTGACCGCAGCTGGTACAACCGCGCAGGCGTTGAACGGGTGATGGGGTTCTGCACGCCGGAACAGGTTGAAAAGTTTCTTGATGGCGCACCGGTGATGGAAAAAGCGATGGTCGATGCCGGGATCATTTTGCTGAAATACTGGCTTGAAGTAACACCAAAGGAGCAGGAACGCAGGCTACGCGATCGCATCAACGATGGCCGCAAGATCTGGAAATTATCGCCTATGGATATTAAATCGTTCAATTTATGGGATGAATATACCGTAGCGCGGGATGCCATGTTTGCCTCCACGGACACTGCCTGGGCACCGTGGTTTGTGGCGCGCTCGGAAGATAAAAAACGCGTGCGGTTGAATATTATCTCCCATCTGCTTTCGCAGATCCCGTATAAAGAACTTCACGTTGAAAAAGTGGATTTGCCGAAGCGCAAAATTGGCAAAGTCAAACCAACAAAATATCCTTTCCGATATATTGCGGAGAAATTCTGATAAGCTGGAAGACGGCTCGCATAATGAAGATTACCAGGGGAAACGGTATTGTTTTTTGTTGGCTGCGGTTGATAATGACCGCACCAACAAAGGAGATACCCATGAAACACTCAGCCGTAACGCCCCAACCCTTAGGCACACAATCCCGTGATTTACGACGTCATCATGAAATCGTCCCGACTTCAGTACGTACGCCATCCGCGGAGGATTGCGCATTTATACAAGCCATGAATGAGTTTGTGGAAAAACACGGAACCCTTACAGACGATGAATTTTTCAGGGTATTTTGATGCTTAAACAATTCAACGTTTATCGTAATCTTTCACCAGCAACCAGAGATATCCTGCCTTACTACATGCTTATTCAGGATGACTATTATGCTGATCTTACAACACGCGTTATTGTTCCACTTATGAGGAACAATAGATTACCATTATGGCAGAGTCACCTTGCCACCAGAATAAATATAGATTTCGAAACGCTACTTATTTATTCACCAATGATAAGTAACCTTAATAATCAGAAAATTAATAGCAAAGATTTTGTGTGTAATTTACGCAATGCTCGTCATGATGTTATAGCCGCCGTTGATCGTTTATTGACTAACACATGAGCGAAGCGCCGCCGGGCAAAGCCGACGGCGCAGGACGTTTTACTTCATCCCTTCCGTACTCTCCTGTTTCGCTTCCTGTCGCTCCACTTCCCGGTACCAGCGTGGGTGGTGTTTCTGCGCCCAGCGGCGGCTCACCTTCCCTTCAATCATGCCTTTAATCGACCCTTTAACCCAGAACGCCATATACATATGGATCAAAATGGCATGGATCAGAATGATGGCTGAGGTTGCGTGGATCAGCAGCGCGTAGCGGATGACCTGCATCGGGAAGTACTGCGCAAAATAAGGACGCCAGATGATCACACCGGTCACCAGCAGGACGAAAATCATGCTCATGATGCTCCAGAACATCATCTTCTGTCCGGCATTGTATTTACCGACCTTTGCGACTTTATGTTCGTTCCCCTTCAGGACCTCAATAATGCCCTTCAGCCAGGGAATATCCTGCTTGTCCGGGATATTGTGGTGGACGAAACGCACAAACATAAACATCAGCACCACAAAAATCAGTACGCCAAAAAACGGGTGCAGAATACGCCCCATCTGCGGCGTACCGAACGTTTCCGTCAGCCATTGCAGCGTCGGGAAGAAGAACGAAATTCCGGATACGGCCACCAGGAAGAAGCAGATCACCACCGTCCAGTGACAGGCGCGATCGACAAACTTTGTGCGCACTATCATTTTCGACTTACTCATGATGCTCCTCCTCGTCGTCATCCACCTCTTTATTCGGCCCGATACCGATGTAGTGATAAATCAGCCCGGCAAAGGTGGCGATAAAGCCCGCCGCCGAGAGCGGTTTTAGCGCCCCTTTCCACAGGTTGATGGAGGTATCGATCGCCGGATCTTTCGGCAGATTGTGGTACAGCTCCGGCTGGTCATTGTGATGCAGAACGTACATCACGTGCGTACCGCCCACCCCCTGCGGGTTGTAAATGCCCGCCTTGTCGTAGCCGCGCGCTTTTAGTTTGTCCACGCGCTGCTGCGCCACCTCCAGCATCTCTTTCTTGGTGCCGAAGTGAATGGCCCCGGTTGGACAGGTCTTGACGCAGGCAGGCTCCTGCCCGACGCTGACGCGGTCTACGCACAGGGTGCATTTATATACCCGGTTATCCTCTTTATTGAGGCGCGGGATGTTAAACGGACAACCCGCAATGCAATACCCGCAGCCGATACAGTTATCCTGCTGGAAGTCGACGATCCCGTTCGCATACTGGATAATGGCGCCTGCAGACGGGCAGGCCTTGAGGCAGCCCGGATCTTCACAGTGCATACAGCCGTCTTTTCGAATCAGCCACTCCAGCTTGCCGTTCTGGTCAGTTTCGCTAAAACGCATCACCGTCCAGGATTTGGCGCTCAGATCGGCCGGGTTGTCGTAAACGCCAACGCAGTGCCCTACCTCATCGCGGATATCATTCCACTCCGAACAAGCCACCTGGCAGGCTTTGCAGCCCACGCAGGAAGAGACATCGATAAGCTTGGCGACTTCGGCCTTATAATCCCGCGCGCGCGGCGCGGGCGTTATCGGGTTGGTCGCGGAGCGTTTAATAATGTCTTGTGTTTCCATCGCCATTTACTCGCTCCTTACGCTTTCTCGATGTTGACCAGAAACGCCTTGTACTCCGGCGTTTGCGAGTTGGAATCGCCAACGTTTGGCGTCAGGGTATTGGCGAGATAGCCTTTCTGCGCCACACCTTCAAAGCCCCAGTGCAGCGGGATACCCACGGTTTCCACCTGCTGACCATTCACGTTTAATGTCTGCAGACGACGGGTGACCACCGCAACCGCACGGATAAAGCCACGTTTGCTGCTCACCGTCACGCGATCGCCATTGGCAATCCCTTTCGCTTTCGCCAGCGTTTCGCTTATCTCCACAAACTGTTCCGGCTGCGCGATGGCGTTAAGCCGCGCATGCTTGGTCCAGGTGTGGAAATGCTCCGTCAGGCGATAGGTGGTTCCCACATACGGGAATTTGTCCTTTTTGCCTAAACGCAACACGTCGTCAGCGTAGATACGCACGACCGGACTGGAGATAACATTTGGGTGTAGCGGATTCGTGCCGAGCGGCGTTTCCATCGGCTCGTAGTGTTCCGGGAATGGCCCCTCTGCCAGCTTGTCGAGGGCAAACAGGCGTCCCAGCCCCTCCGGCTGCATAATAAACGGCCCGGTCTCACTGCCCGGTGGCGCGGTGTTGAAGTCAGGAATATCATTCCCCGCCCATTTCGCGCCGTTCCACGCGATCAGCATCCGTTTCGGATCCCACGGTTTACCGTTGATATCCGCCGACGCACGGTTGTACAGCACCCGACGGTTTAGCGGCCATGCCCAGGCCCAGCCCAGCGTATTGCCCAACCCGGACGGGTCAGCGTTATCGCGATTGGCCATCTGGTTGCCCTGCTCGGTCCAGCTGCCGGTGTAGATCCAGCAGGACGACGCGGTGGAACCATCATCGCGCAGGAGCGCAAAGCTGTTCAGCAGCTGGCCTTTCTTCGCCACCAGATTGCCGTTGGCGTCATAGAGATCGGCCAGCGCCACGCCGTTGTTCTCTTTGGCCACCTCTTCGGATTCAGGATGATCCGGTTGCTTATAGTTCCAGCTCATCTTCAGCAACGGTTCAGCGCCTTTGCCGCCTTCGGTGCGGTACATCTCACGCAGGCGATGGTAAATCCCGGCCAGAATTTCACCGTCATTACGCGCTTCACCCGGCGCATCCTGCCCCTTCCAGTGCCACTGTAACCAGCGACCGGAGTTGGCGATCGACCCGTCTTCCTCGGCAAAACAGGTAGACGGCAAGCGGAAGACCTCGGTCTGAATTGATGCGGGCTCCACATCGTTCATCTCGCCGTGGTTCTGCCAGAAGTTAGACGTTTCCGTCACCAGCGGATCGATAACGACCATGTACTTCAGCTTGCTCAGGCTGCGAACCACTTTGTTTTTGTCCGGGAAGGACGCTACCGGGTTAAAGCCCTGGCAGATATAGCCCGTGACGTTGCCCTTATCCATCATGTTGAAATACTTGATGACGTCGTAGGCCTGGTCCCATTTCGGCAGCCACTCAAAGCCCCAGTCGTTCTCTTTCTGCGCCGCATCGCCATAAAACGATTTCATCAGGCTGACGTAGAACTTCGGATAGTTGCTCCAGTAGTTCACCTGCTCCGCACGCGTCGCTTTTGGCGTATTGGCCGTGAGATAGGTTTGCAGATCGGCCTGTTTTTCCGACGGCAGCGTCAGGTAACCCGGCAGGCTGGTCGAGAGTAACCCCAGATCGGTTAAGCCCTGGATGTTGGAGTGACCGCGCAAGGCATTTACCCCGCCTCCCGCCATGCCCATATTGCCGAGCAGCAGCTGAATCATCGCCATGGTACGGATGTTCTGCGCACCAACGGTGTGCTGCGTCCAGCCCAGCGCGTACAGGAACGTGGTGGTTCTGTCGGCGGCACTGGTAGAGGCCAGCACCTCACACACTTTCAGGAAGTCGGCTTTTGGCGTACCGCAGATGTTTTCTACTACGTCCGGCGTATAGCGGGAAACGTGCTGTTTCAGCAAGTTCCACACGCAGCGTGGATGGCTCAGGGTTTCATCGCGTCTGGCATAGCCGTTTTCATCGAACTGGTAGTTCCAGGACGATTTATCGTACTGACGTTTGTCCGCGTCATAGCCGCTGAACAGCCCCTCATCGAAGGCAAAATCATCCCGCACCAGCAGGCTGGCGTTGGTGTAGTGTTTTACGTACTCCGCGTTGATTTTATTGTTTTCTATCAGATACAGCAGCACGCCCGACAGGAATGTAATGTCCGTACCGGAGCGGATCGGTGCATAAATATCGGCCACCGATGCCGTACGCGTAAAGCGCGGATCGACGACGATAAGCGTCGCATCGTTATTGTTTTTCGCTTCCATCGCCCAGCGGAACCCCACCGGATGGGCCTCCGCAGCGTTGCCACCCATCACCATCACGACGTTGGCGTTTTTGATATCAACCCAGTGGTTGGTCATCGCACCGCGACCAAATGTTGGAGCAAGACTTGCTACCGTTGGTCCGTGTCAGACGCGCGCCTGGTTATCAACCGCCAGCATCCCGAGGGAGCGAACAAATTTTTGCGTTAGCATGCCGGTTTCATTGCTGGCCGCCGAGGCGCACAGCATGCCGGTAGAGAGCCAACGGTTCACCGTCACGCCCTGCGCGTTCTTCTCAATGAAGTTGGCGTCGCGGTCGGCTTTCATCAGTCTGGCAATCCGGGAGAAGGCTTCATCCCAGGAAATACGCTGCCATTTGTCGGAACCCGGCGCGCGGTATTCCGGATAGCGCAGACGGTTATCGCTGTGAACGTAGTCCAGCAGTCCCGCCCCTTTCGGGCAGAGTGCCCCACGGCTCACCGGATGGTCCGGATCCCCTTCAATATGATAAATGGCCTCTCTGGCGTTCTTCGCGCCATCGCCCAGGCTATACATTAAAAGCCCACAACCCACGGAGCAGTATGTGCAGGTGTTACGGATCTCTTTGGCACGCAGCAGTTTATAGTTGCGCGCCTGAGCCAGCGCCATTTTGGGAGCGAATCCCAGCATCGCGGCTGTTGTTCCGGCCATACCGCCCGCGCAGATTTTAAAAAATTGTCTGCGGCTGACGTCCATTGTTGTCCTCATTTACGGATAAGACTTCGCGCCGCAAACTAACAGCAAAGCCCCTGTTTTTTTTGCGTCAAATCAAGGTCGTCGGTGTTCGCCCCCTTAATAGTCAGCCATCTCGCATTTAAATACCTCTTTTTGATTAACGGCTTAAGAGAATAATTCGCGACCGGGGCGCGATCGGTGCTATAAGTTTTGCCTTTGGTTTTGAGAGTAATGGCAAGGGTATGGACAGAAAAAGAGCAACGCTGATTGGGCTGGCAGCAATCTTGTTATGGAGCACCATGGTGGGGCTCATTCGCAGCGTGAGTGAAGGGCTTGGGCCTGTGGGGGGTGCCGCCATGATCTATACCGTCAGCGGCTTACTCTGTCTGGTGACGGTAGGATTTCCTCAAATCCGGCGCTTCACTCCCCGCTATCTTATTGCCGGCAGCCTCCTGTTTGTGAGCTACGAAATTTGTCTGGCGCTGTCGTTAGGGTATGCGGCTACGCGTTCACAGGCGATTGAAGTCGGCATGGTGAATTATCTCTGGCCAAGTCTGACCATTGTGTTTGCCATTTTGTTTAACGGGCAGAAATCGTCCCTGTGGGTGATCCCCGGATTAGCCCTCTCTTTACTCGGTGTGTGCTGGGTATTGGGCGGCGAACAGGGGTTGCAGGTGAATGAGATTATCCGCAATGTTGTTTCCAGCCCCCTCAGCTATGCCCTTGCATTTGCCGGCGCGTTTATCTGGGCGGCGTACTGCACGGTAACCAGTAAATATGCCAAAGGACAAAACGGGATCACGCTCTTTGTGTTGCTTACCGCGCTGAGTTTGTGGGTGAAATATGCCCTAAGCGATCAACCGGAAATGGTGTTCAGCGTTCCGGTGGTGGTGAAATTACTCATGTGCGGCGTCGCACTGGGGCTGGGCTATGCGTCGTGGAATATTGGGATCCTTCACGGTAACGTCACTGTGCTGGCAGCCGTGTCCTATTTTACCCCGGTCTTATCCGCTGCGCTGGCGGCGCTGTTGTTGAGCGCCCCACTTTCCTTCTCCTTCTGGCAAGGCGCCATCATGGTCTGTGTGGGTTCTCTGCTGTGCTGGTACGCCACACGAAAATAATCTTTTCCTGATGCCGGGTTAATTACAACCCGGCCACATAATTAACATAAAATTAATATGTGATCGCCCATTCACTCTTCAGCAAAATAATAGAAAGCGGTTTAGTTTCTGTTTATATTAACTCTCGTTCGTAAAGATATGGCGCGCAAATTGACATAAACTGACACCGGAACGTAATAACTGCATAGCAAACAGTCACGTCAGAAAAAGCATAAAATAATATAATTCACTGCAAAACATTCACTTCACACATCGGAATCGGCGTGCGTTTAATCTTATAACATACTGATTTTAATACACATCGATTTCAACAGCCACTATAAAAACACGGAAAAAACGATAATTACCGCCATGAAATAAAAATGGTAATAATTATATTTCCCGCAACGAAAATGGCGGTAAAACGCGCACAAATCGCATAATTTTCAGGCAATTTATTCATTAAAGCTGAAATTTACCCGATCACGATCACACTAATTGAAATTATCTTTAATATTTTGAAACTTATTATTGAAAGCAGGCTACAAGATTTTTAAAAATAGCTTGCCATTGACGAACAGCCTCGTTTGGAAATCGTTCGAAGTGGTTCAGGAAATACCCAAGAAAATTATAAGGAATATTTAAGATGAAACTTAAATTAGTTGCAGTGGCGGTCACTTCCATGTTGGCAGCAGGCGTTGTAAACGCGGCTGAAGTTTTTAACAAAGACGGTAACAAGCTGGATCTGTACGGTAAAGTCACAGGTCTGCACTATTTTTCTGATGATACTGACAACGACGGCGACAAAACCTACGTTCGTCTGGGCTTCAAAGGCGAAACTCAGATCAATGACCAGATGACCGGTTATGGCCAGTGGGAATATGAGTTCAAGGGCAACCGCTCTGAATCTCAGGGTGCTGACGGTAACAAAACGCGTTTGGCGTTCGCAGGTCTGAAATTCAACGAATTCGGTTCCTTCGACTACGGCCGTAACTACGGCGTGGCGTACGACATCGGCGCATGGACTGACGTTCTGCCAGAATTCGGTGGCGATACCTGGACCCAGACTGATGGCTTTATGACTGGCCGTACAACTGGCGTAGCGACTTACCGTAACACCGACTTCTTCGGTCTGGTTGACGGTCTGAACGTTGCCGCTCAGTACCAGGGTAAAAACGACCGTAACGACATCACCGAATCTAACGGTGACGGCTGGGGTCTCTCTTCTACCTATGAATTCGACGGCTTCGCAGCGGGTGCAACCTACGCGAAATCTGACCGTACTGACCGTCAGGTTCGTGCAGCTAGCGACCTGAACGCAGGTGGCGAGAACGCAGAAGTATGGGCAGCCGGTCTGAAGTACGATGCGAACAACATCTACCTGGCAACCACCTACTCTGAAACCCGTAACATGACAGCTTTCGGTGACGGTCACGTTGCAAACAAAGCACAGAACTTCGAAGTTGTGGCTCAGTACCAGTTCGACTTCGGTCTGCGTCCGTCCATCGCTTACCTGAAATCCAAAGGTAAAGACATCGGTTCTTACGGCGACCAGGATCTGGTGGAATACGTTGACGTTGGCGCGAGCTACTACTTCAACAAAAACATGTCCACCTATGTTGATTACAAAATCAACCTGCTGGACGACAATGCGTTCACCAAAGACGCTAAAATCGCTACCGACAATATCGTTGCTGTAGGTCTGACCTACCAGTTCTAAGATTTGTCACACCAGAAAGCCAGCCCCTGCGGCTGGCTTTTTTTTGCCCCTCAGCCCGCTCTCCTGATCGTCATCCCCTGGTTCCGGTATACTGCTCTGTCGTCACTGTCCTAACGTCACAGCCTGAACAGGGAGCCCTCAATGATTACCACCCACGTTTTTATCGCCGTCAGTCTTGATGGCTACAGTGCCCGCCAGGATGGCGATATCGGCTGGCTACTCCAGCGCGATGATCCAACGGAAGATCATGGTTATGATGCGTTCATTGCCGACAAAGACTGGATTGTGATGGGCCGGGGAAGCTATGAGAAAGTGCTGGCCTTTGACCAATGGCCCTATAACCGCCCCGTGCTGGTGCTCTCCAGTCAGCTGGCTGACACCGAGGTGCCCGAGGCGCTGAAAGGTAAAGTGCAGTTCTCCCGCTGTACCCCAAAGGAAGCGCTTGCTGAGCTGGCAGCGCAGAACGCACACCGCGTCTATTTAGATGGCGGACAGGTGATCCAGTCGTTTCTGCGCGAAGGACTGGTGGCCGATATGGTTATCACCACCGTTCCTGTCCTGATCGGCTCAGGCAAGCCGCTGTTCGGCTCGCTGCTCCGGGATATCGATTTGACGCTTTTATCCACCCACAGCTTCCCGTCGGGTCTGGTGCAGTCGCACTATCGGCTGACGCGATAACGACACCGCGCCGCTGAAGAAGAAGTGAAAAGCCCGAAGGTGCAGCGCCTTCGGGCTTGCATTTACTGTTGCGGCGCGTTCGCCAGGCTAAACCAAATCCCAATCGCCAGCAGCAATAACATCCCACCGGCGCTGCCTAACGCCACGCTGTGCGACGTGATAAACGCCGTTTTTGCCGCCTCAATGACGGTTTCACCGAGCGCCGGACTGAGATCCTGCGCGACCTTCATCGCTTCGCCAATGGATGACGAGGCTTTATCAGCCAGCGTTGAAGGTAAGCCCTGCGGTAGTTCAATCGACGCCGAGAAGCTGCGGAATATCGCGATCCCCAGCCCCGCGCCCAGTTCGTAGGACATGGTTTCGATCGCCCCGGCAGCGGCGGCTTTCTCTTTCGGCGCCGCCGCCATGATTGCCGAGGTGGAGGCCAGCAGCGCACTCGCCGCACTGAAGCCAAGCAGCACCATCAGGCACCACGCCTGCCACTGCTGCGTGCTGAAGTCGAGCATCGACAGGCCAATAAAGCTGACGGCGCTCAGCCCCATTCCGCCTGCCGCTACCATGCGCAGCCCCAGACGACCAACCAGTATCCCGGCAATCGGGCCGCTGAACCCGCTGGCGACCATGAGCGGCAGCATGAACATGCCCGCTTCAAACGGGGTAAAGCCATGCACAAACTGCAGCTCCTGGGCCATCAACAATTCATACCCCACCAGGGCGATCATGGCGGTCATCGCCATCACCACCCCGCTTAAAATGATGCGATGGCAAAACAGGCGCATGTCGATCATCGGCACGCGGGCGCGAAGCTGAATACGCACGAAGATAAACAGCAATACCGCGCCGGTGAGCAGCGTACAGGCCACCAGCCATGGAGAAAGCCCGCCTTTCAGCGCGGTTTTGGCGCTATAGACCAGCAGCAAAATTGCCACAATCAGCATGACGGCATGGCTAATATTCAGCGGCTGCTCTGGGCGCCCTTGCTGACGCGGAACATAGACAGCGGCCAGCGACACCACCACCAGCACAATCGGCACGTTGATCAAAAAGACCGATCCCCAGTAAAAATGCTCCAGCAGCATACCGCCAATCAGCGGACCAAACGCCGCCCCGCCGGACCCGACCGCGGCCCAGACGCCAAGCGCGATGTTGCGATCTCGCGCGTTAATAAACAAGGTGCGTATACCCGCAAGGGTTGCCGGTATGATCATTGCCGCGCCAATTGCCAGCGAGGCGCGCGCGGCAATCAGCCAGCCCGCAGAGGGGGCAAAGGCCGCCGCCAGCGATGACAGGCCAAACAGCGTGCTGCCAAGCATCAGCAGCCGTTTAAAACCGATGCGGTCGCCGAGCGCGCCCATTGGCAGCACCATACCCGCCATCACCAGCGAGTAGATATCGATGATCCACAATAATTCATTACCGCTGGCGCCCAGCGTCATGCTCAATGTAGGCGCCGCCACGTGCAGCACCGTCGCGTCAATCGCCACCGGGATATACACCAGCACGATAATCACTAACGCTAACCACTGACGAAACATAAATTTCCTTTTTATATAAAAATGGACACATGTCCAGGATGCGATCCTACGGAATGTTGAACACTTGTCCAGCTCTTTGTTACACTCGTTTCATTGCTATTTAAGAGTGAGAGAAAATGGGTTATCTGACCAGGGATGAAAGACGGGAAGAGATCTTACAGGCCGCCATGCGCGTGGCGCTGGCCGAGGGATTTTCCGCCATGACGGTGCGCCGCATCGCGTCCGAAGCCGGTGTCGCAACCGGGCAAGTGCATCACCATTTCACCTCCGGCGGTGAGTTAAAATCGATGGCCTTTATCCGGCTGATCCGCGAACTGCTGGATGCGGATGTGCTCGGGGAACACGCCAGCTGGCGGGCACGTTTACATGCCATGCTCGGCAGCGATGACGGCAGGTTTGAACCCTACATTCGCCTCTGGCGAGAAGCGCAAATCCTCGCAACCCGCGACGCAGAGATCAAGGGCGCGTATGTGCTGACAATGGAGATGTGGCATCAGGAAACGGTTGCCCTTATTGAAGCTGGCAGGAATGCAGGCGTATTCCGTTCCGGTGACCCGGCAGCAAGTATTGCCTGGCGTTTAATTGGCCTGGTGTGTGGCCTTGACGGCATATATCTATTAAACATGCCTGAAATGGATGACGCTGCATTTAATAATCATCTTGATAAATTAATTTCTCTGGAGTTGTTTTAATACTCCCTTATGAGTAATTAAATCCCACCGTTACAATTAGTAACACATTAGGCGAACCCCTATTTCATTTCCAAACTCTGGGGTTCGCTTTTTTATCTATCCTTTCAGATGTATCTCAATACTTCCAATAACCACAATACCAGACCTTCACATATCTAGCTGTTTTTACTTATTTTTTATCTCCATTTGGGTAAGCAAGAGGGCGATATGTCACAACAAAGTGAGAAAAGTCATCACCATCTTTTAAGTAACTGGAAACCGGAAAATCCGCAATTCTGGGAGAATAAAGGCAAACATATCGCGCGAAGAAATCTATGGATTTCTGTGGCTTGCTTGCTATTGGCCTTTTGCGTCTGGATGTTATTTAGTGCCATTGCGGTTAACCTCAATAAAGTCGGATTTAATTTCACTACCGATCAGCTTTTTATGCTAACGGCATTACCTTCTCTCTCCGGCGCAATATTGCGTGTCCCCTACTCTTTTATGGTGCCGATATTTGGCGGACGTAACTGGACAGTATTGAGCACCGTGATCCTGATTATCCCCTGCGTCTGGCTGGGGATTGCCATTCAAAACACAGCGACGCCTTACTGGGTCTTTATCGTCATTGCCCTGCTCTGCGGTTTTGCGGGCGCTAACTTTGCCTCCAGCATGGGGAATATCAGCTTTTTCTTCCCGAAATCCAGACAGGGTAGCGCGCTGGGAATCAACGGCGGGCTGGGAAACCTGGGCGTCAGCGTAATGCAGTTGATTGCGCCACTGGTCATTTTTCTGCCGATGTTCACCTTTCTGGGGGTAAACGGTGTGCCTCTGGAGGACGGATCCACCATGTGGCTGGCGAATGCCGCCTGGATCTGGGCCCCGCTTCTGCTGCTGGCCACCATTGCGGCGTTTATTGGCATGAACGATATCGCCAGCTCAAAAGCCTCTATCGCCAGCCAGCTTCCGGTACTTAAGCGGTTTCATCTCTGGCTGCTGAGCCTGCTCTATCTGGCGACCTTCGGCTCGTTTATCGGTTTCTCGGCAGGCTTTGCCATGCTGTCGAAAACCCAGTTTCCGGACGTTAACATTCTTCACCTTGCCTTCTTTGGCCCACTGATTGGTGCGCTGGCGCGTTCAGCGGGCGGGATGATCTCCGACAGGCTGGGCGGCGTGCGCGTCACACTCATCAACTTTGTCTTTATGGCCATCTTTAGCGCCCTGATCTTCCTGACCCTGCCCGGCTCGGGCTCCGGCAGCTTTGTCGCGTTTTATCTGGTCTTTATGGGGCTGTTCCTCACCGCCGGGCTGGGCAGCGGCTCAACCTTCCAGATGATTGCGATTATCTTTCGCCAAATCACCATCGACCGGGTGAGGAAGCAAGGTGGCACGGATGAACAGGCGCAGCATGAAGCCGTGACGGACACCGCTGCCGCGCTGGGCTTTATCTCTGCCATTGGCGCAGTAGGCGGATTTTTTATCCCTAAAGCCTTCGGCACCTCGCTGGCGATGACCGGATCGCCGGTCGGCGCCATGAAAGTCTTCCTCGTGTTTTACATCGTCTGCGTGCTCGTCACCTGGCTGGTGTACGGCCGTAAATCCTCACAAAAATAATAACTACATCTTCGCCGGAGCGTGATGCAGCACCCTCCGGCCATGCTATCGAAGCAGGAGAAATGTCATGAGCAAACTGCTGGACCGCTTTCGTTACTTCAAAACAAAAGGCGACAGTTTCGCCGATGGGCACGGGCAGGTGTATCACACCAACCGGGACTGGGAAGACAGCTACCGCCAGCGCTGGCAGTTCGACAAGATTGTGCGCTCTACCCACGGCGTGAACTGTACCGGCTCCTGCAGCTGGAAGATTTATGTCAAAAACGGACTGGTGACCTGGGAGACCCAGCAGACCGATTACCCCCGCACTCGCCCGGACCTGCCTAACCATGAGCCACGCGGTTGCCCACGCGGCGCAAGCTACTCCTGGTACCTCTACAGCGCCAACCGCCTCAAATATCCGCTGGTGCGTCGCAGGCTGATTGAACTCTGGCGCGAGGCGCTGGCGCAGCACAGCGACCCGGTACTCGCCTGGGATGCCATTCAAAACGATCCGCAAAAAGCGCAGAGCTACCGACAGGCACGCGGTAAAGGCGGGTTTATCCGCTCGAACTGGAAAGAGCTGAACCAACTGATTGCCGCCGCCAACGTCTGGACCATCAAAAATTATGGCCCGGACCGCGTGGCCGGTTTCTCGCCTATTCCGGCGATGTCGATGGTCTCTTACGCTGCCGGTACCCGCTATCTCTCTCTGCTCGGCGGTACCTGCCTGAGTTTCTATGACTGGTATTGCGACCTGCCTCCCGCCTCGCCCATGACCTGGGGCGAGCAGACCGACGTGCCGGAGTCCGCCGACTGGTACAACTCCAGCTATATCATCGCCTGGGGCTCTAACGTTCCCCAGACGCGCACCCCCGACGCCCATTTCTTTACCGAGGTTCGTTATAAAGGGACCAAAACCGTTGCCATCACGCCGGACTTCTCAGAAGTTGCCAAACTGAGCGACCAGTGGCTCGCCCCGAAACAGGGGACCGACAGCGCGCTGGCGATGGCCATGGGACATGTGATCCTCAAAGAGTTCCACCTCGATAACCCAAGCGACTACTTCCTCAACTACTGCCGCCGCTACACCGACATGCCGATGCTGGTTCTGCTGGATGAGCAGGCCGATGGTCGTCTGGTGCCGGGACGCATGCTGCGGGCGTCCGACCTTGTTGACGGGCTGGGCGAAGCCAACAACCCGGAGTGGAAAACCGTCGCCTTTGATATTGCCGGTAATCTGGTGGTTCCTAACGGTTCCATTGGCTTCCGCTGGGGCGAAAAAGGCAAATGGAACCTGGAATCGCTGGCTGCGGGTCAGGAAACGGAGTTGACCCTTTCCCTGCTGATCACCCACGACAGCGTGGCGGATGTCGCTTTCCCCTACTTTGGTGGCAATGAGAATCCGCATTTTCGCAGCGTGAAACAGGAGCCAGTGCTGACCCGCCGCGTGCCGAGTAAAACCCTGACGCTTGCCGACGGCAGCCAGAAACATGTGGTCAGCGTGTACGATCTGGTGCTCGCCAACTACGGTCTCGACCGTGGTCTGGAAGACAGTAACGCGGCTGAAAATTATGGTGAGATCAAAGCGTATACACCGGCCTGGGGCGAACAGATCACCGGTGTCCCCGCGTATCTGATTGAAAAAATTGCCCGTGAGTTTGCCGACACGGCGCACAAAACGCATGGACGCTCGATGATCATTCTCGGTGCCGGGGTAAACCACTGGTACCACATGGACATGAACTACCGGGGCATGATCAACATGCTGGTCTTCTGCGGCTGCGTAGGCCAAAGCGGCGGTGGCTGGTCGCACTACGTGGGCCAGGAGAAGCTGCGTCCGCAAACCGGCTGGCTGCCGCTGGCCTTCGCGCTGGACTGGAACCGCCCGCCGCGCCAGATGAACAGCACCTCGTTCTTTTACAACCACGCCAGCCAGTGGCGCTATGAGAAGCTGACGGCGCAGGAGCTGCTTTCTCCGCTGGCGGATGCATCCCGATTCACCGGTCACCTGATCGACTTCAACGTCCGCGCCGAGCGTATGGGCTGGCTGCCGTCGGCGCCGCAGCTCAACCTCAACCCGCTGCACATCAAAGCCCGCGCTGAGGCAGCAGGCCTGTCTCCGCAGGAGTACACCGCACTGGCGTTGAAATCGGGCGATATCCGCTTCGCCTGCGAGCAGCCCGACAGCGGTAAAAACCACCCGCGCAATCTGTTTGTCTGGCGCTCGAACCTGCTTGGCTCCTCCGGCAAAGGCCACGAGTACATGCTCAAGTATTTGCTCGGCACCGAAAGCGGGATACAAGGGGAAGATTTAGGCTCGACCGATGACGTGAAGCCTGAAGAGGTCGACTGGCAGACTAACGCCATTGAGGGCAAACTCGACCTGCTGGTAACGCTCGATTTCCGTATGTCCAGCACCTGCCTGTTCTCTGACATCGTCCTGCCCACCGCCACCTGGTATGAAAAGGACGACATGAACACCTCCGACATGCATCCGTTTATTCATCCGCTGTCTGCCGCCGTCGACCCGGCGTGGGAATCGCGCAGCGACTGGGAGATTTACAAAGGCATCGCCAAAGTTTTCTCTGACGTGTGCGTCGGCCATCTCGGTACGGAAACGGACGTCGTGTTGCAGCCCCTGCAGCACGATTCCCCGGCGGAACTGTCCCAGCCGTTTGATATTCAGGACTGGCGCAAAGGAGAATGCGATTTGATCCCCGGCAAAACCGCGCCGAACATTGCGGTCGTCGAGCGTAACTACCCGGAAACCTGGGAGCGCTTTACCTCCCTCGGCCCCTTGCTGGACAAGCTCGGCAACGGCGGGAAAGGGATCTCGTGGAACACGCAAAACGAGGTCGAGTTCCTCGGCAAGCTGAACTACGTCAAGCTCGACGGTCCGGCGAAAGGCCGTCCGCGTATCGAGACGGCCATTGATGCCGCCGAAGTGATCCTCGCGCTGGCACCGGAAACCAACGGTCAGGTGGCAGTGAAGGCGTGGGAGGCGCTGGGCGAACTGACCGGACGCGACCACACCCACCTGGCGCTGAATAAAGAAGATGAAAAAATCCGCTTCCGCGATATTCAGGCCCAGCCGCGTAAAATCATCTCCAGCCCGACCTGGTCCGGTCTGGAAAGCGAGCATGTCTCCTACAACGCGGGTTACACCAACGTTCACGAGCTGATCCCGTGGCGCACCCTCTCCGGCCGTCAGCAACTGTATCAGGATCACCCGTGGATGCGCGCCTTCGGCGAAAGTCTGGTGGCTTACCGTCCGCCGATTGATACCCGCAGCGTCAGCCATATGCGCGAGATCCCGCCGAACGGCTTCCCGGAAAAAGCGCTCAACTTCCTGACGCCGCACCAGAAATGGGGCATCCACTCTACCTACAGTGAAAACCTGCTGATGCAGACTCTGTCGCGCGGCGGGCCGATTGTCTGGATCAGTGAAACCGACGCGCGTGAGCTGGGCATTGAGGACAACGACTGGATTGAAGCCTTCAACGCCAACGGCGCCCTCACCGCCCGCGCGGTGGTGAGCCAGCGCGTGCCGCCGGGTATGACCATGATGTACCACGCCCAGGAGCGCATTCTTAACATTCCGGGTTCCGAGGTGACCGGAAGGCGCGGCGGTATTCATAACTCGGTGACCCGCGTCTGCCCGAAACCGACGCACATGATAGGCGGTTACGCGCAGCTGGCTTACGGCTTCAACTATTACGGCACCGTTGGCTCCAACCGCGACGAGTTCATCATGATCCGCAAAATGAAAAACATTAACTGGCTGGATGGCGAAGGTCGGGATCAGGTACAGGAGACGAAAAAATGAAAATACGTTCACAGGTTGGCATGGTACTGAATCTCGATAAATGCATTGGCTGCCACACCTGCTCGGTCACCTGTAAAAACGTCTGGACCGGGCGTGAAGGGATGGAGTATGCGTGGTTTAACAACGTCGAGACCAAACCGGGGATCGGCTACCCGAAAAACTGGGAAGACCAGGAAGAGTGGCAAGGCGGCTGGATCCGCGGTATTCACGGTAAGCTGACGCCGCGTCTCGGCGGCAAAATGGGGGTGCTGTCGAAAATATTTTCTAACCCCGTCCTGCCGCAGATTGACGATTATTATGAGCCTTTCACCTTCGATTATCAGGATCTGCACCGCGCGCCGGAGGGGGATCACCTCCCTACCGCTCGCCCGCGCTCGCTGATTGACGGCAAGCGGATGGACAAGATCGTCTGGGGACCCAACTGGGAGGAGCTGCTGGGCGGCGAATTCGAAAAACGCGCCCGCGACCGTAACTTCCAGAAGATCCAGAAAGAGATGTACGGCCAGTTTGAAAACACCTTCATGATGTACCTGCCGCGCCTGTGCGAGCACTGCCTGAACCCAAGCTGCGTCGCCACCTGCCCGAGCGGCGCCATTTACAAGCGCGAAGAGGACGGCATTGTGCTGATTGATCAGGACAAATGCCGCGGCTGGCGTCTGTGCATCAGCGGTTGTCCGTACAAAAAGATCTACTTCAACTGGAAGAGCGGCAAGTCAGAAAAATGCATCTTCTGCTACCCGCGCATTGAATCCGGCCAGCCGACCGTCTGCTCGGAAACCTGCGTCGGGCGCATCCGCTATCTCGGCGTGCTGCTGTATGACGCGGACCGTATTGAGGAGGCCGCCAGCACCGAGCATGAAACCGATCTCTACGAACGCCAGTGCGACGTGTTCCTCAACCCGAACGACCCGGCGGTGATTGAAGAAGCGCTGAAACAGGGTATTCCGCAGAACGTGATTGATGCGGCCCAGCGCTCCCCGGTCTACAAAATGGCGATGGACTGGAAGCTCGCCCTGCCGCTGCACCCCGAGTACCGCACCCTGCCGATGGTCTGGTATGTGCCGCCGCTGTCACCGATCCAGTCCTACGCTGACGCAGGCGGCCTGCCGCAGAGCGACGGCGTCCTGCCTGCGGTGGAAAGCCTGCGCATCCCGGTACAGTACCTGGCGAACATGCTTAGCGCGGGGGATACCGGTCCGGTGCTGCGCGCCCTTAAACGCATGATGGCGATGCGACACTACAAGCGCTCCCAGACGGTAGAAGGCGTCACGGACACCCGTGCGATTGAGGAGGTAGGCCTTACCGTGGAACAGGTTGAAGAGATGTACCGCTATCTGGCCATCGCCAACTATGAGGATCGTTTCGTGATCCCCACCAGCCACCGTGAAATGGCGCGCGATGCCTTCCCGGAACGTAACGGCTGCGGCTTCACTTTTGGCGACGGCTGCCACGGCTCTGACACCAAATTTAACCTCTTCAACAGCAGCCGGATTGATGCCATCAACATCACCGAGGTGCGCGAACATGGGGAGGGAGAGTAATGCAGATCCTCAAAATCATCGCGCTGCTGATTGAGTATCCCGATGAGACTCTGTGGGAAAATCGCGAGGAAGCGCTTTCGCTCATTGAGCAGGACGCCCCCATGCTGCTGTCGTTTGCCCGTCAGCACCTGAGCGCCCCGCTGCTGGATAAACAGGCCGAGTGGTGCGAGGTATTTGAACGTGGCCGCGCGACCTCGCTGCTGCTGTTCGAGCATGTTCACGCTGAATCTCGCGATCGCGGTCAGGCGATGGTTGACCTCATGGGGCAGTATGAGAAAGCCGGGCTACAGCTTGACTGCCGCGAACTGCCGGACTATCTGCCGCTCTATCTGGAGTACCTAAGCATCGTTACGGACGACGAGGCGCGCGAAGGGGTGCAGAACGTCGCGCCTATCCTGGCGCTGATTGGCGGGCGTCTGAAGCAGCGCGGCGTGGCCCATTATCAGCTGTTCGATGCCCTGCTGGTGTTGGCCGGAACGCGGCTTTCCAGCGACAGCGTGGCGAAACAGGTGGCCACGGAGAAACGCGATGATACCCGCCAGGCGCTGGACGCCGTCTGGGAAGAGGAACAGGTCAAGTTTATCGAAGACAACGCCACATCGTGCGACAGCTCGCCGATGCAGCACTATCAACGACGCTTTAGCCAGGACGTCGCGCCGCAGTACGTAGACGTCAGCGCCGGAGGCCCAAAATGACACATTACCTGAACGTCTTTTTCTATGACATTTACCCCTACATCTGCGCCACCGTGTTTTTCCTCGGCAGCTGGTTGCGCTACGACTACGGGCAATACACCTGGCGCGCCTCATCGAGCCAGATGCTCAGCAAACGCGGTATGAACTGGGCCTCTAACCTGTTTCACATTGGGATCCTGGGGATTTTCTTCGGACACCTGTTCGGCATGCTAACTCCGCACTGGATGTATGCCTGGTTTTTACCCGTCGCGGTTAAGCAGCAGTTAGCCATGATTGCTGGGGGGATTTGCGGCGTGCTGACGCTGATTGGCGGGTCCATGCTGCTGATTCGCCGCCTGTTCAACCAGCGGGTGCGCGCCACTTCCACCACGCCGGATATCATCATCATGAGTATCCTGCTGATACAGTGCATTCTGGGGCTGACCACCATCCCCTTCTCCGCACAGTATCCTGACGGAAGCGAGATGATGAAGCTGGTCGGCTGGGCGCAGGGAATTGTGACGTTTAAGGGAGGTTCGTCAGAAATGCTGAGCGGCGTGGCGCCGATCTTCCGCGTTCATCTGGTGCTGGGGATGACGATTTTCCTTATCTTCCCGTTCACCCGCTTGGTGCACGTGTGGAGCGCACCGTTTGAGTACTTTACCCGTCGGTATCAGGTGGTGAGGTCGCGCCGTTGATTTTGTCGGGTGGCGGCTTCGCCTTACCCGACCTACGTTCAAGCACCTGTCGGCCCGGTAAGGCGTAGCCGCCACCGGGCTTTAATGTCAACTTACTGACCCTCCGGTTATCAGAGAGAGAATAAATAACAGCAACAGCACCGCGACGATCAATCCGAATGCAAGTAGCACAGCATGGAACGTTAGCGTTAGCCCTGAGAAAAGAAGTGCCCCGGAGATCCCCCAACGGCTCTCCTTGCACATCCCTCCGATGAACGAAAGCCCCAGAGCCACAACAGCGAGAATAATCCCGGTATTAAGAAGAATGCGGTCGATATCGACCGTTGTTTTTTCTGTTCGGGCAGCAGGACGCTCCCCCTTTAGCCCCGCAATTATCCCTTGTTTTACAGCCGAAACCTTCTCAGCAACCATAACTTCAAGCGCTGGCGGCTTTGACGAAAACGGGCCGAATGAAAACTGGACGATTGAGAGAATGAGTGCAATTCCTCCCAGCAACATACCCAATGAACTGAATTTATTTCGCAGAACGATTTCCATATCAACATGCCTTCGAATGATGCCGCCGCGTGGGCTGTAGGCCCGGTAAGGCGTAGCCGCCACCGGGCGATGAAGGCTGAAGCATGCCGCTTTGCAGAAGAAAATTCCACCACGAAATATCCTCTCATAATGGCCCAAAAGTATCGTTATTGGTCCTCCAGGTGACTCATACTGTGAGCAACTGTGCGGAATAATGGCTCCCGAACACAACACAGAAGGAGTTCGCGTGATGAAACCATTTTTTCGTACAGCATTGCTGATCGGCATGATGAGCACTTTTTCCACTTATGCTAGCGCGCAGGAAACGACCGGCACGAATAGCAAAACCATTCGTGCAATGACAGGCGCAACGGCGACTTCGTCTTTATCCGCCTCACAAACGGCGTTAATCGTGGTGGATATCCAAAACGAATATTACGCAGGTAAAGATTTTCGTGGTCAGATGGTGATCCCTGATGGCGATAAGGTACTGAAGAACAGTCAAAAGCTGGTTAGCTATGCCCATCAAAAGGGGATGCCGGTGTACTTCGTGCGCCATATAGCGCCAAAGGATAGCCCGTTGTTTGCCGAAGGGTCTGTTTATGCCAAGTTCCATCAAGACCTACAGCCTTCTGCACGCGATGCCATTATCACCAAAGCGACCCCGAGCTCTTTTGTTGGCACCGATCTGGATGCGCAATTAAAGAAAAAAGGGATCAAAAAGGTGATAGTCATTGGCCTGATGACGCACATGTGCATTTCCTCTACCGCACGTGACGCTGTTCCGCTGGGCTATAACGTGATTATCCCTGAAGATGCGACAGCAACACGCGATCTGGATGATGGTCAGGGTGGCGTGGTGGACCACAAAGCGCTGCAACGTGCGGCATTAGCCGGTGTTGCCGATGTGTTTGCCGAGATTATGACGACCAAAGACGTTATGGCGCTGCCAGTCACAGAATAAGACCGGACTTGATCCCCGTCGCCAGCCAGGTCTCTATACTGGCTGGCACACGGAGGCTTAATAACACCTCGCCTTCTCGCCATCGGCGCGAGTTTCGCGGCCGATAGCGAGGCGGCTATTTTCCGTGAGTTTCAAAACCAGCCATCACCGCCGTCAGCTCCGCCAGTGAAAAACCGTGCTTCGGATCGTCAACACCCAGCCCGAAGCGCTCCTGCATCAACTGATACAGCGCCGCAACATCGGGAAGATGGATCTGCTCCTCCACATGGCCCTTTTGCCAGTGGGTAAAGTTGAAGTTGGTCAGCGTCAGTTTGCCGCCGTCAGGCAGATGGCGGCACATCAGCAGATGATGGCGGAAATGGGACTGCGGCCAGTGCGCCGACCAGAAATTCCCCATGACGTAATCACTGAAATATTGTGTCGTCAGGTCAAAGTGGTACATCGACTGCCAGTGCTCATGGTGACGGAATTGTAGTACCCAGTCGTTCCCCTCGCTCAGCAGACGATACAGACCGTGCGGCGTCTCCTGCTCTTCGTTGGCAAGCAGACGAATCGGTGCCGTCAGCGTCTGGCCGCCAAACCCAACGTCGGCAATCCAGCGCTCGCCGTTAAGTTCGACGAGCAACAGGCGATGCGTGCGCGGCGGCATTTGCGGTGGATTCGCTAATACCACACGTCCCAGCACGCTGCGCACCGTAAACCCGACTTCGCGCAACACGCGCTCAAACAAGCCATTTTGTTCAAAGCAATACCCCCCGCGACGCGCCTTAACAAGTTTGTCGACAAGGCTTTGATCGTCGAGCTGTATTTCGCGCGGCAGAACGACATCGATATTTTCAAACGGGATCGCACAGTTGTGATGTAAATGCAGCGCGCGCAAGGTGTCGATATCAACAGTAGCCGGTTGTTTCCAGCCGATGCGGGCGAAATAGGCAGTCAGAAATGGGGACATGCATCAGTTTCCTTTAACAGTGATGTTCTGTTTATAAACTAATTTCACGCGTCCACTTTGATTTCCGTGCTTTTTCGCCATACTCATCGTTATTGATGAGGAGACCCTATGAACCACTTTCGCCCTGTTGAATTACGTCATGCCAGCCGTCTTTTAAACCATGGCCCCACCGTGCTTATCACCAGTCGGGATGAAACCCTGGACAGGCGTAACGTTATGGCTGCCGCGTGGTCGATGCCGGTTGAATTTGAACCACCGCGTATCGCCATTGTGGTGGATAAAAGCACCTGGTCGCGTGAACTGATTGAACGCAGCGGGCAATTTGGCATCGTCATTCCCGGCGTGTCCGCCGCCAACTGGACCTACGCGGTCGGTAGCGTTAGCGGGCGCGACGAAGACAAATTCAACTGCTACGGCATCCCGGTGGTGAACGGTCCGGCACTCGGCCTGCCCGTCATTGAAGAGAAATGTCTGGCTTGGATGGAGTGCCGGTTATTACCCGTTACATCCGCGGCAGAAAAGTACGATACGCTGTTCGGGGAAGTGGTTTCAGCCGCCGCCGATGAACGCGCGTTTGTCGCCGGACGCTGGCAGTTTGACGGGGATAAGCTGAATACCCTGCACCATCTGGGAGCCGGGACGTTTGTGACGAGTGGGAAAATGGTGAAGGCGCTGGATTGATATTATTAATTGTATCCCACTGAATTATATAAAACTTCTATGGCATTTTATGTTTACCATAACGATGTAAAACAGAGGATATTTCCGGATTGTTGCATTAGCAATCTCTCATTAAGGAAATATCAATGTCATGGAATAAAGATGGTGCAATCTCGTATGCCAAATCTCATGCCCAACCTCGGAGCACAGGTTATTGCGCTCACTACGTCACAAAAGCAATCAGAGTGGGAGGAAGATTAAAAATCCCCAATACGCGTCTTGCAAAAGATATGGGGCTGACATTAGTCAACGCTGGCTTCCGCCTGGTATATGATCAACCGCATGCAGGTGACGTAGCCGTTATTCAAAATATTGTGGGTCACGATAGTGGCCACGTTTGTATATACGATGGGCAACAGTGGATTAGCGATTTTGTACAACGCACCATGTACCCAGGACAGGCATACCGCAACATACAGCCACATTATGAATTATTCAGGCATAACTAATGAAAAGACGCTTCTTTTTACTTTTCGCCCTGTCACCGTTCGCAGTCGCTGATAGCAGTGATGCACCGGCAGTGGCAGCTCTTACATTTAATCAATGGTATATCGCGCAGTTGAATCAGGACAAACCGCCAGTCCTCAATCCAGACATCATGAATGATTACGTTACCTCTGAGACCGTTGCAGCAATTAAAGCAATGTACTCAGGCGACAGTAACGAAAAAGATATGCCTGATGCGGATATGTTCATCAAATCTCAGGACTGGAATGAGGACTGGGATCAGATAACAGTCTTGCATTCAGATTTTGATGCCGTATGCACAAATGTCTATCTCGCATTTGGTAAAACGCAAGATCATGTTGTCGCAGATTGTCTCGTCCAGGAAAAAGGAAAATGGAAAGTTCGATCGGCTACGCTGATTAAGTAAAACGATGAAAGAAAAGAAGGGCTTTTTGTATAACTCAGTGGCAGGCTCAAAAACACATGGTAGCCCAACGACTACCATGTGTAATTAATTAACTCTTCGCACGCCGGGCAATAATCTCATCCGCCACATTGCGCGGTGCTTCCGCAAAATGGTGGAACTCCATCGTGTAGGTCGCGCGGCCTTGCGACATCGAGCGCAGCGTGGTGGCGTATCCAAACATCTCTGCCAGCGGCACGTCAGCGCGGATAATCTGGCTGCCGTACTGCTCTTCCATGCCCTGCACCATGCCACGACGGGATGAGAGATCGCCCATAATATTACCGGCATACTCTTCCGGCGTTTCCACCTCGACATGCATCACCGGCTCAAGGATCACCGGATCCGCTCTGCGAGCGCCCTCTTTAAACCCGAGGATCGCCGCCATGCGGAACGCCATTTCCGAGGAGTCGACGTCGTGATACGACCCAAAGGTCAGGGTCGCTTTTACATCGACAACCGGATACCCCGCCAGCACGCCGCTGTTCATGGCTTCGCGCAGCCCTTTTTCCACAGAGGGAATATACTCACGCGGCACCACGCCACCCTTCGTGGCATCTTCAAACTTGAAGCCACTGCCAGGCTCTAACGGCTCAAGGCTCAGGACCACATGCCCGTACTGCCCTTTACCACCGGACTGCCGGACAAATTTGCCTTCAATATCTTTCACCGCTTTGCGCAGCGTCTCGCGGTAGGTCACCTGCGGACGGCCGATGTTTGCCTCGACACCAAACTCACGCTTCATGCGATCGACGATAATCTCAAGATGTAACTCACCCATACCGGAAATAATCGTCTGGCCGGACTCTTCATCGGTATGCAGACGGAAAGACGGATCTTCCGCCGCCAGGCGTTGCAGGGCAATGCCCATTTTCTCCTGATCGCCCTTGGTTTTTGGCTCGATGGCAAGGGAGATCACCGGGTCCGGGAACTCCATTCGCTCAAGCGTGATAACCGCATTCGGATCGGTGAGCGTGTCCCCGGTGGTCACATCCTTCAGACCCACACAGGCCGCAATATCACCGGCGCGCAGCTCGTCCACTTCGTGACGATCGTTGGCATGCATCAGCACGATGCGTCCGATACGCTCTTTCTTGCCCTTCACCGGGTTATACACCGCGTCGCCTTTTCTCAACACGCCTGAATAAACTCGGATAAAGGTCAACTGCCCGACGTACGGATCGCTCATCAGTTTGAACGCCAGCGCAGAAAACGGCTCTTCATCACTTGGATGACGCTCCGCATGCTGCCCTTTTTCGTCCACACCGTCGATGGCCGGTACATCCAGCGGCGATGGCATCAGCTCAATCACCGCATCGAGCATGCGCTGTACCCCTTTGTTTTTAAAGGCGCTGCCGCACAGCATCGGCTGGATTTCACCGGAGATGGTCCGAATACGCAGCCCTTTGATGATCTCAGCCTCATCAAGGTCGCCCGTCTCCAGGTATTTATCCATCAGCGCGTCGCTGGCTTCTGCTGCCGCAGAGACCATTTTTTCCCGCCACTCCTGCGCGGTGCTCAGCAATTCGTCCGGTACCGGCGCATAGTTAAACACCATGCCTTGTGTGGCATCATCCCACACAATGGTACGCATCTTGATGAGATCCACCACGCCGGTGAAATGCTCTTCCGCGCCCACAGGGATCACAATAGGCACCGGATTCGCCTTCAGGCGTTCCTGCATCATCCGTACGACGCGGAAGAAATCGGCACCCGGACGGTCCATTTTGTTGACGAACGCCAGGCGCGGCACATGATACTTATTCGCCTGACGCCAGACGGTCTCTGACTGTGGCTGCACGCCGCCCACGGAGTCGTACACCATGACGGCACCGTCCAGCACGCGCATGGAACGTTCCACCTCAATGGTGAAATCCACGTGCCCCGGGGTGTCGATGATATTGATCCGGTGCGGTTCAAACCCTCTGTCCATACCCGGCCAGAAGCAGCTGACGGCCGCGGAGGTAATGGTGATCCCGCGCTCTTGCTCCTGCGCCATCCAGTCGGTTGTTGCCGCGCCATCGTGTACTTCACCCAGCTTGTGGCTCATCCCGGTGTAAAACAGGATGCGTTCGGTGGTTGTCGTTTTACCGGCATCGATATGCGCGGAAATACCGATGTTGCGATAACGTTCGAGAGGGATGGGTCGGGGCATAATATTTCCTTAAGTCTGTAAGACTGAGTTGTGACGACCGGGATGGTCGCCTGTGTGTTCGTTTGCTATAATAGTCCTATTGTACGAGTATTATCGAACTATTTTTTCACGGTTGACCTATTGTTGATATAGCTCAATCTGAACGTTGACGCAGGAAAACGATGATCCCAAACCACCCCGAACCTGAACAAATACTGCTGGAAAATGTGCTGTTTGCTCTCGGCAACCCGCTCCGGCTATCGATTATCCGCAGGCTGGCCGATGGCAGTGAACTGAGCTGCAACGCGCTGCGCCCGGACGATGTGGTGAAATCCACCATGACCCACCACTGGCGCGTGCTACGCGACAGCGGCGTTATCTGGCAGCGCCCGCAGGGGCGAGAGAATATGATTTCACTGCGAAGAGACGATCTGGATGCCCGTTTTCCTGGGTTGATGGCGATATTGCTGCGGGCTGTATAGCCCTGCGGTTACGTTAATATCCGTGGCAACGCTACGCTTTTTCCTGACGATAGACCGGGATCTGCCGTCGGGTGCTGGTCAGCGTATCAAAGACCTCGGTCCCGGAGGTGGTTATTCTCATCCCCGTTTTGCGCAACCGTTGCACATCGGCCGCGATGCGCTGAATGCCGAACCAGAAAAGCCCGTCGAGTGCGGTTACCGCGAGCCCGTTTTCCAGCGCTAACTTTAATCGCTCACGGGGCGCTTTCACCTGCTGGGCGATTTGCCGGTACGGCACTTCGCTCCCCCCTTCGCTATCACTGCGCTGGATACGCGTTTTCAGGTGGTAGTTAAATTCATCGGGGATCCCGTCCAGATTCATTTTCAGGCTATAAACACAGCCGAAGCGCTTGCCGTTAAAAAGCACATTTTTTTGGCTGAGTTGAAGCTCTTTTCTGAGGCCGTCAATTAACTGCGGGGCGCGGGTGAGGAGTAACCGGAAAGGAAGCTCAAAGCTGGTGACGTAATCCACATTCAGCAGCGCCAGACGCAGGCGTTCTTCTGCACCGGCCTGTTGCTCCCGACACTCTTCCAGTACCTCCGCCCACTGACGCGTCAGACGCTCCGGTTCGGCGGCTTCGGTAAAGAGAAATTTTTCAATCTGGTAATCAACTCTTCCGGTCATCGTGCGGTTTCCCGTCGCTGTGAATGCGGTAATTCTATCCAGCGCAGTGATATTTATAAAGAACTGAACCGCAACGGCGTGCTGAAAATGTCGTTGCGATTCAGTCTTCTGACATCCGGGATCAGTGCGCCATTAACCAGCCCATCAGAAGCGTGGCGAAAATCACCGTCGACGCACCGCCAATGCGGGTCGCAATCTGGGCAAACGGCATCAGCGACATGCGGTTAGACGCGGAAAGAATTGCCACATCTCCTGTCCCGCCCAGCCCGCTATGACAGCAGGTGACAATCGCCGCTTCCACCGGGTACATATTCAGGCGCGACGCAATAAAATAGCCGCTCAGCGCCATTGCGATGACGATCGAACCGCACACCACCACGTATCCCACCGAAAAGACCGACACCACGCTCTCGAGCGGCACGTACAGCATGCCGAGACCAATCATCAACGGCCAGACCAGCGCAGCGGAGACAAATTTATAGCAACTGTGCGCCCCCTGCTCCATGGAGGCCGGGATCACCTTGAAGTATTTGCACAGCACGGCGATGAGGATCATCAATACCGGGCCGGGAATATGCACCAGCTTCTCAAACAGTCCGCCAACGATAAAAAACGCACACACCATCAGCAGCCCGCCCCCCATCAGATGGAAATCCGTCTGCTGTACGCTCTGCGCGCTGGCAAACAGGCTTGTGTCATCTTTGCTGCGGGTTAACATGCCATTGCCTGAAAGCGAGGGACGTTTTGCCCCGAGGCGCGCCAGCGTACCCGCACAAATAATGGCAAAAATATTCCCCACTACGGCGGCGGGTGCCAGTTGCGCCACATACACGTCAGGTGTCTGACCCAGTATCGCCGAATAGGCCAGCGACAACGGTAAAATCCCCTCGCCAATCCCTCCGCCGATAATCGGTACGATGATGAAGAAGAAGGTGTGATACGGCGTATAGCCAAACAGCGAACCAACGAGTAAGCCGGTCAGCACGGCCATCAGGGTACCCACCACCAGTGGAACGAACATGCGGATCATCCCCTGGATCAACAGCACGCGGTTCATCCCCAAAATACTCCCCACCACCAGACAGGCGATGACGAAATAGAGCAAATTGGCCTCTTTCATCAACAGGTGAACCGTATCCAGGGTGTGTTTCTCGAATACGCCAAAATAGACCAGCACCGAGGGCAGCATCAGGCACAATATTGCCGGGCCACCAATATCTTTCAGCAGCGGGATTTGTCGGCCAATTTTGGCAAAGGCGAAACCGAGCGTCATGATCACCGCGAGTCCACCGATCATGTTTTTCGGCAGCAGCCCCGCCCACGCGGAGGTGGCCACAATGGCCGCGATCCCGACAAACAGCATCAACGGGACCGCGCCAACTTCAGCATTGCTCAACCCAAAAGCAAAACGTGAAGCGACTGGAGACGTGGTTACAGAATTATCTTTCATATAATCACCGGATTAGTAGGTTCGGATATCAATAAACAGGAATAAATCGTAATTGGCCTGTACTTAATAAAGCTTTAATATTTAATCGTATTCAAATTGCCATTTATAAAAATGGTTCATCGAGAAATTAGCATGGCGATTTCGCCGGAAATGTGAACAGCACGAGAATTTGTTTTTAAATAACTTAATTCATCTTTTCGTAACTAAAGTTTTTAATCGCCGCGTCGGTGTTTTGAAATTAATTAAACCAGAAAGACTGTGACCGTTATCACTACGCCTATGATCCTTAACCGCTAGATTAGCGCGAAACCAAAGACATAAATAAACCTGCGCCTACAACTGAACCTTATCCGATTATTGAAATTCAGGAGTCATTCATGTCTCGCAAAGAAGTACTGTATACCCCTTATAGCGGCGCCGTATTACTGGAAAACCCGTTATTAAATAAAGGGCTCGCATTTATTAAAGAAGAACGTGATAACTTTAATCTGCACGGTTTGTTGCCACACAACGTTGAAACCATCGAGGAACAAACCGAACGCGCCTGGGTACAATTCTGTCATTTTAAAAGCGATATTTCCCGCCACGTTTATCTGCGTAATATCCAGGATACGAATGAGACGCTGTTTTACAACCTGCTGCGTTCGCACCTGAAAGAGACGTTACCCATTATCTATACCCCCACGGTAGGAGAAGCGTGCGAACACTTCTCGACTATTTATCGCCGCGCGCGTGGGCTGTTTATTTCCTGGCCCAATCGTCACCGTATTGATGAAATGCTGCAAAGCTTCTCACGCAATGATATTCGCGTCATCGTCGTGACCGACGGAGAGCGTATTCTGGGGCTGGGCGATCAGGGAATTGGTGGGATGGGAATACCCATTGGAAAACTCTCGTTATATACCGCCTGCGGCGGGATCCACCCGGCGTCTACCCTGCCGATTATGCTCGATGTCGGTACCAATAATCAGCAGCATCTGGACGATCCCATGTATATGGGCTGGCGTCACCCACGTATCAGCGACGATCAGTACGCCGAGTTTATGGACATGTTTATCAGTACCGTGAAGCAGCGCTGGCCCAATGTATTGCTGCAGTTTGAGGATTTCGCGCAGAAAAACGCCACCAGACTGCTGCAGCGCTACCGCGACCAGCTGTGCTGTTTCAACGACGATATCCAGGGTACCGCCGCCGTGACCGCGGGCACGCTGATTGCTGCCGCCCATGCTGCCGGGACCCGTGTTCGCGATCAGCGCGTGGTCTTCCTGGGGAGCGGATCCGCCGGTTGCGGCATCGCCGAAAAAATCGTGGCGCTAATGATGGATGACGGGCTAACCGAAGCCGAAGCCCGCAGTCGGGTCTTTATGGTCGATCGCTTTGGCCTGCTGACTGACGATATGACCAACCTCCTCGACTTCCAGAAAAACCTGCTCACGGCGCGCGAGGCGATCCGCGACTGGCAGGTTGAGTCGAACAATATTTCGCTGCTGGACGTGGTTAAAAACGCGCATCCGACGGTAATGATTGGGGTCTCAGGCCAGCCGGGCCTCTTCAGCGAAGAGATTGTGAAAGAGATGCATCGCCACTGCCCGCGTCCGGTGATTATGCCGCTTTCTAACCCCACATCCCGCGCGGAGGCGCAACCGCAGGACCTCATTGCCTGGACACAGGGCGCCGCGCTCGTCGCCACCGGCAGCCCGTTTGCGCCGGTGTTCTGGCAGGGCGAGCAGTACGATATTGCCCAGTGTAATAACGCCTATGTATTCCCCGGGCTGGGGCTGGGTATTCTGGCCTGCCATGCACGCCGGGTCACCGAGGAGATGCTGATGGCGGCAAGCCGCAGCCTGGCCGCGCAGTCGCCGCTGGTGACAACCGAAAAAGGCGGGTTATTGCCGCCGGTGGATCATATAGAAACGGTGTCACGCCATATCGCGTTTGCCGTCGCCCGAGCGGCCATTGAGCAAGGTGTTGCGCCAGCCATGGAGGATGAGATGTTGCTGGCGCGGATTGAAGAGACCTGGTGGCAAGCAGATTATGCCCCGTACCGCAGGGCTGCGCTGTAGCCGTCGGCCTGCCCTCACGTTACGGTGAGGGCATACTTTAGTGCTGAATGCCTGACTGTTCAGGCATGTCGCCTGTAGATACAGTTCTGTTGGAAGTGACCACGCTTTTTTTGCGCGCATATCTGTCCGGCTGGCCTTCAGGACGGGTTTTGAAGCGTCGGTGCAACCACATATATTGCTCCGGCGCCATCAGCACCGCGCGCTCAATCGCCCTGTTCATTTGCGTGGCTACCGACGCTTTATCACCGCCCTGCAGCGTTTCGCCGATATCTTCAAGAATAATCAGTTCGTAACCGCTGCCGTCTGCCTTTCTGCGTGGAACGAACGGGATCACCGCCGGTCTGGCACTCTTCACCAGCATATAACTTCCGGCAGTTGTCGCGGCATCAGGAACTGCAAAGAACGGTACAAAGACGCTGTTGGTTTTACCGTAGTCATGATCCGGGGCATACCAGAGAATGTCATTCTGCTTCAGGGCGCGGATCATGCCCTTCAGGTCGTAGCGATCCAGCATGGTTTTATTTGAGCGCAGACGGCCGCGCGTCTGCAGCCAGTCCAGCAGCGCATTATTGTTAGGGCGATAAACACCGACACCCGGGTTGAGCATGCCAAAGATCCTCGCCCCCAGTTCAAGCGTGAGAAAATGCATACCGATGAGCACCACGCCATTTCCGCGCGCCCGGGCCTCTTCCATATGTTCATATCCGCTGACGCTGAAACATTTACGCACCCGCCAGTCAGGCCAGAACCAGGCGATCCCGGTTTCGATGACGCCCATGCCAACCGATTCAAAATTACGCTGCAGTAGCTTTTCGCGCTCATCCTTCTTCATGTCGGGAAAACAGAGCTCAAGGTTGCGGCGAGCGATGTCCACACGACGGGGAAGCAAACGCATGGCCAGACGACCAAGCCCGTGTCCGATTCTTAATAAAAGGGAATACGGGAGCTGCACAATGCACCAGAGCGCTGCAATGCCTGTCCAGCTGAGCCAGTAACGAGGATGAAAAAAGGCGAGTGAGAACTGAGGTAATTTTGTCATGAGAAAATTATCCTGTACTGAATTTAACGCAACTGCTGTGCTTACCAGATGATTTCGTGAAAGTTTTAGAGAGGGAAAGTGTAACGGAAACGCCACAGGATCGTATTATCGATTTTTGCGAAATGTCGCGAGAAACTTAAATGCCGGGTCAACGAGGCCGCTGCCCGGCAAATAAAATTACATCGAATAGCCGGGCTTTTTAATCAACGAATCCAGCTTCGGGCCAATTTCGCTGTCCCAGACCTGCGCTTTCCAGTCTTCAGGATTAACCTGGTTTAACGCCACCGACACTGAACTGTCTTTACTGTTGAAATGACGAATTATCACCTCGGCAATATCAGCCGCCAGCGCGTTTTTTTGTTCGTCGTTTAAATCCCGGGGAAAACATTTGATATCTACATGTGGCATATGCAGGCTTCCTGTTATGAATCAGGTTTACACGTTATCAGATAATGCCGTTTGCCTTTAACACCTTGTGCAGTTCAGGAAGCTGACACACGGCGTCTGCAATGGCCGTTATCTTTGGCGTATTCTCGGCAAACCACGCATGCCGTGGCCCCCAGGTACGTGCGACCGCAATATAGACGTCGAGTAGCGTAAGCTGTTCACCCAGCGCAAACGGGGCCGCTTTGAGCTGGCTATCGAACCACAAATAGAGGGATTTGCGGTATTCGATACAATTTTTCTTCAGTTGTTCCGGTGCGTCAGGCACCCAGCGTTCGGGATAATCGGCATAGGTAAAGGTCGTATAGACGTTCGCGACAAACCAGATAAGCAAGCGTTGAAATTGCTGACGTTCTGCCTGTCCGACGGGCGGCGCCAGATCGGGACACCTGTCGAGCACCATCAGGGCGATGGCGGCTGTTTCGGTCATGATCGCGCCATTTTCCAGCGCCAGCGTCGGCACCTGACACAATGGATTGAGCCTTTGCAGCAATTCGCGCTGCGGACCGGGCGCATCAAACCCGTCCACATTAATAAACTCGTAAGGGATGTCTGCCAGAGTCAGCATCACTTCGCTGATTGCCGAGCCCCAGCCGGGTGCACCATAAAGTTTGATCATGTTGCCCTCTCAGGAGTGAAAATCCTAAGTGTAGAGCACAATTAATACGTGATCCCAGGCGGGTTAACCTCCGAGTGTGTCACCGCTTCGCCCTGCTCTCCCCAGCGCGCCAGCACCTTCTGATACTCCCCGCGCGTGATCGCGCCGTCCAGCGCGGCCTGCAGGGCGTAGACCAGTTGATTGCCTTTTTTGGTGGTCGTGGCGACATACGCTTTTTTCGGGCCCAGCCCGACAACGCGCGTTTTACCGGTCAGCGCGGCTTTATACGCCGCGACCGACTGTGGTCCAAAGAACACATCCGCCCGCCCGGACTGAATATAAAGATTGCCCGAGGCATCATCCGTCAGGTACACCGGCAGCGCGGGCTCACGCCCGGCCTTTTTATTCTCCTCGTTCCAGCCTAACAGGATGCGCTCCTGATTGGTGCCGGATCCGACAATAACCTTTCTACCCGCAAGATCTTCAGGACCGTTAATCGACCGCACCGGACTGGTGGATTTCACCGTAAACGCCAGCGAATCGACGCGATAGGTCGCAAAATCAAACTTCTCTTTGCGCTGTTCGGTCACCGCAATGTTCACCAGCGCCACGTCATAGCGCCCGGAAGTGATCCCCAGCGGCCAGTCTTCCCAGGCGGTGGGAACGAGCTTCAGTTTTAGCCCCAGGCTGCCTGCCAGCAGCCGGGCGATATCCGGATCGCTGCCGATTCGCGTACGGTTGTCGCTGGCAAGCAGGGCCAGCGGCGGTGAGTTAAGCGCAGAAATGGCCACCGTGAGCGTTCCCGGCTCGACAAATTTGTAATGAGCGGGGATCTTCGCCACCGCCTGCTGATCCACCGTCACCGGCAGCGGCTGCTCGTTGGCTTTTAAATCAATACTGGCATGGCTGGCGGCGGTAAAGGCCAGCCCTGCCAGAAGTCCATATTTCATGGGTACTCCTTACAGGACTCGGGAAAGGAACTGACGCGTTCGCGCGTGCGATGGCCGGTTCAGCACCTCGTCGCTGCTGCCCTGCTCCACAATTTTACCGTCGACCATAAACACCACCTGATCAGCCACTTCTCTGGCGAAGCCGATCTCATGGGTGACCACCACCAGCGTGGTGCCGGAACGGGCAAGTTTCTTGATGACATCCAGCACTTCGCCCACCAGCTCCGGGTCTAGCGCCGAGGTGGGTTCATCAAACAGTATGACGCGCGGACGCAGCGCCAGCGCGCGGGCAATGGCGATGCGCTGCTGCTGCCCGCCGGAGAGATGGCGCGACCAGGCATCCGCTTTATCACGCAGCCCCACCACATCCAGCAGGCTATACGCCTGCTCAACGGCCTCTTTTTTGCTCATTTTTTTATGGGCGACAGGCGCTTCAATCAGGTTTTCCAGCACCGTGAGATGCGGGAAGAGATTAAAGTTCTGGAACACATAACCCACATTGACGCGCTGTTTGAGGATCTCTTTCTCTTTTAACTCGTAGAGTTTGTCACCCCGACGGCGATAGCCGATGTAATCCCCGTCAATCTGAATAAACCCTTCGTCGACGCGCTCAAGGTGGTTGATGGTGCGCAGCAGGGTCGATTTACCGGAGCCGGACGGTCCGAGGATCACCGTGACGGAGCCCGGTGGGATCTCAAGCGACACGTTATCGAGCGCTTTATGGCGACCAAAGAATTTACTGACGCCGGTAATGGAAATATGTCCTTCATGAGAGGCTTGCATGGACGGGCTCCTGTGCGGGCGTGGTGGTGACGGAACGGGAACGGGTACGGCTGAGGGTACGGTTCTGATTCACCGCCGAGCGACGTTCGCTGCGGGCCAGTCCCCGCTCAACACCATACTGGATAGCGGACAACACGGTGGTAATCACCAGGTACCAGGCGGCCCCCACCATCAGCAGCGGGATCACCTCCTGCGTGCGGTTGTAAATCATCTGGATGGTGTAGAACAGCTCCGGCATGGCCAGCACGTAAACCATCGCCGTCCCCTTCGCGAGACTGATGATTTCGTTAAACCCGGACGGCAGTATGGTGCGCAGCGCCTGAGGCAGAATGATCCGCACCGTACGACGCCAGGCCGGTAGCCCCAACGCAGCGGCCGCTTCATACTGACCATGATCCACGCCGAGGAAGCCCCCGCGAATGATCTCCGCGGTATAGGCGCTCTGCACCAGCGTTAGCCCGACAACGGCGGTAGAGAATTGCCCCAGCACATTGATGGTTTCAAAGCTGCCCCAGGTCATGCCGGTGAACGGCACCCCGAGCGAGAGCGTGTCGTAGAGATAGGAAAAGTTATAAAGGATGATCAGCACTACAATCAGGGGCAGCGAGCGAAACAGCCAGATATAGCCCCAGGCCAGGCTGCTCAGCAGCCAGGATGACGAGAGTCTCGCCAGCGCCAGCATACCGCCCAAAATCACGCTCAGCGCGGTGCCGATCAGCGTCAGCAGTAATGTCTGGCCGACGCCTTCAAGGATCACCGGGTCGAAGAACCAGCGGGCAAACACAGACCACTCCCAGCGCGGGTTAAAGGCGACGGACTGGACAACGACCGCCAGGACAAACAGCGCCACCACGGCACCGACGGCCCGCAGCGGATAACGCGCCGGGACCACTTTTATGGTTTCAACGTTGCTCATCATCGTACCTCATGCGGTTTTACTTAACGCTTCACGAACCAGCGTTTTGGTGAAACGCAACCGACCATCAAACGGGGGCTGGCTGTACTCTTCCGGATCGCGGTTGAGATCGAACTGCGGCTGGTAACCCTGGCTAAGATAGAGCCGTACCGCTTCCGGCTGGCGAAAACCGGTGGTCAGGTAGATCTGGCTGTAGCCTGCCAGCACCGCCCGGCGCTCCAGCTCCTGCACCACGCGCCCGGCAAGCCCCTGCTGACGCAGGCTTTTGTCCGTCCAGATGCGTTTGATTTCTGCGGTGCGTTCGTCGAAGGGTTTGTACGCCCCGGTGGCAATAATCTTCCCGTCACGCTCCAGGACGATAAACAGCCCCTGCGGCGCCAGATACCACTCGGTGAGCTCGACCTCAGCATCTTTCGAAAAATAGTCACCGTAGCGGGCAGCGTATTCACCGAACAGCCCATTGATGATGGGCTGAAGATCGGCATCTTCCGGCGAAACGTCACGAAATTGTTCGCTCATAACGCCTCCTTAATCACCCAGACCGGCCGGGTTGACTTCCGACTGCGGGATGCGTTCCACCCCTTCTCCCCAGCGGTTCAGCACTTTGTCGTAATCGCCGTTTTTGATCGCGCCATTAAGCGCGGTCTGCACCGGTTCCACCAGGCCGCTGCCTTTTTTCAGCGTCACCGCGATATGCGCCGCCTTCGGCCAGCCGCCGTCAACGCTTCCCACCAGTTTGGTTTTACCGGTCAGCGCCGCTTTCCACGCGCCAATCACGTTTGGGCCAAAATACGCATCCGCACGCCCGGACTGGAGCGCCAGCGTTTGTGCCGCGTCATCTTTGGTGTAGACCGGGGTAAACGGTTTCAGTCCCTTCTTAAGGTTTTCGGCGTTCCATGCCAGCAGGATGGCCTCCTGGTTAGTGCCTGAGCCCACAATAATCCGCAGCCCGGCAATGTCCTCCGCCTTCTGCAGGGATGTGATTGGACTGGTTGATTTCACATAGAAACCGAGCGAATCCTTACGGTAGGTGGCGAAATCAAACTTCTCCTTACGCGCTTTAGTCACGGTGATGTTGCTGATCGCCGCATCGTATTTCCCGGAGGCCACCCCCAGCGGCCAGTCCTCCCAGGAGGTTGGCACCACGTTCAGCTCCAGCCCGAGGCTATCCGCCACCAGACGGGCCACGTCAACTTCGCTTCCCAGAAGCGTTTTGTTGTCATCCGAGAAAACCGTCAGCGGCGGTTGATTGAGGCCCGCCACCGCGACGGTAAATTTCCCCGGCACGGCAAAGCGATAATCTTTCGGCAACTGCGCGATGGCATCGCCGTTTTTGGCGGTATTGATCGGCGTTTTGTTGGCCTCAATGCTCACGCCGGTGCCGTTAATGTTCACATTCTCTGCCCAGACGGCAGGGGTAAAGGCCAGCGCGAGCGCCAGAATAAGCGATGGTTTCTGCATAGCGGGTTCTCTTTTATTGTTGTGTGAACTTATTTTTGGGTTCGTCCAGGCCCAGGCTGTCGCGCAGCGTGGTCCCGGCGTAGTCAGTGCGAAACAGGCCGCGGGCCTGTAGCACCGGCACCACCTGGTCAACAAAGCGCGGGAAGGTATCGGGTGTCCCGCCCTGGATGATGAAGCCGTCGGCTGCATAGCCGTCGAACCACGCCTGCAGGCCGTCCGCCACCTGCTCCGGCGTACCGGAAAAACGGGGGCGTGGTGAGGCCGCTTCCAGCGCGACCTGACGCAGCGTCAGATGACGTTCGCGGGCATTGCGCTTTATCTCATCCGTGGTGCTGCGGAAGCTGTTTTTTCCCAGATCGCCGAGGTCCGGGAACGGCGCGTCGAGCGGATACTGGCTGAAATCGTGATGTTCGAAATAGCGTCCGAGATAATTGAGCGCATCCTTAACCGACACCAGCGCCGCGGTGGTCTGGTACTGGTTTTCCACATCTTCGGCATCTTTTCCGACAATCACGCTCACGCCCTGGAAGATGTGCAAATCAGAGGCACGACGACCGTTGTTTTCCAGCTGCTGCTTCACATCGCGGTAGAACGCTTGTGCTTCTTCGAGAGTTTCATGGTGGGTGAAGATCGCATCGGCATGCTTCGCAGCCAGCTTTTTACCGTCGTCCGATGCGCCCGCCTGGAACACAATCGGACGTCCCTGCGGCGTGCGACCAATATTGAGCGGCCCGGCGACCTGGAAGAAATCACCACGGTGATCCAGGGTATGCAGTTTGGCGGGGTCAAAAAACTGACCACTCTCTTTGTTGCGCACAAAGGCATCGCCTTCCCACGAGTCCCACAGCCCTTTCACCACATCGAGATACTCATCCGCAATGCGGTAGCGCAGCGCGTGCTCGGGGTGTTTTTCACGCGAGAAGTTCCTTGCCGACCCTTCCAGCGGCGAGGTCACGACGTTCCAGCCCGCGCGGCCGTTGCTGAGATGATCCAGGCTGGCAAACTGGCGCGCCACGGTAAAAGGTTCGCTGTAGGAGGTGGATAACGTGCCCACCAGCCCCAGACGCGAGGTAATGCTCGCCAGCGCGGAGAGCACCGTTAACGGCTCAAAGCGATTTAAAAAATGCGGGATTGATTTCTCATTTATGTAGAGGCCATCGGCTACGAATAAAAAGTCGAGCTTGCCCTCCTCTGCTTTTAACGCCGTCGCTTTGACGAAATCAAAATTAATACTGGCATCGGCCACCGCCGCAGGATGGCGCCAGGCGGACATATTCCCGGAAGCACCGTGCAAAATGGTCCCCAGCCGCAATTGTCGGGTTGCAGACATATTCACCTCTTCTGAATTAAACGTGTTGCAGGGCTTTTTCCGCAAGCTGTGCAAAATAACGGGCAGCCGGCTCAATTAATGCTTCGTCCGGATTAAAGGCCGGGTGATGTAAACCATACGGGCTATTGCTACCAATGCTGACAAACGCGCCGGGGATCTGCTGCAGATAGACTGCAAAATCCTCTCCGCCCATATGCAACTCGGCATGCTGCGTTTCATACCCCGCTTCCCGGGCGACCGACGTGGCAAACGCCGCCCAATGCTCGTCATTGACCAGCGCAGTCGGTCCGGCATACCAGGTGATATCAATCTGAGCACTGAAGGCGCTGGCGAATCCGGCGGCGATTTCACCGACACGCGCTTTGACGTTCTGTTGAACTTCCGTGCGATGCGTGCGCAGCGTCCCTTCCAGCTCAACGCTTTCCGGCAGGACGTTCCAGGTATTGCCGCCCGCAATGCGCGTTACGCTCAGCACAACGGAGTCCAGCGTATTCACGTTGCGACTGGCGACGCTCTGCAACGCGGTAACAAGCTGGCTTGCCAGCACAATCGCGTCGTTGCCTTCATGAGGCCGTGCGGCATGAGCACCTTTGCCGGTAATGCGGATCACAAACCGATCGACGTTGGCATAGAACGGCCCGCCGCGGGTGGCAAATTCACCCACCGGCAACCCCGGCTCGTTGTGCATACCGAAGATGGCGCTGACATCACGTAACGCCCCGGCCCGCACCATGCTCTTCGCACCGCCAAAGTTCTCTTCGGCAGGCTGGAACAGGATCCGCACGCGACCGTTGAGCAACGCTTCACGTTCTTTTAGTTTTAATGCCGCCCCGAGGATCACGCTGGTGTGGATGTCATGACCGCAGGCGTGCATCACTCCCGCACGCTGCGAGCTAAACGCCACCCCGCTGCGCTCTTCGATCGGTAAGGCATCAATGTCCGCCCGCAGGGCAATCAGTTTGTTGCCGTTGCCGATCTCCGCCACCAGCCCGGTAGGCAAGTCATAAGGTAGCGGCGTAATACCGGCATGGGTCAGCCACTGGTGCAAACGGGCGGTTGTTTCCACCTCCTGGCCCGACAGCTCCGGGTGCTGGTGCAGCTCACGACGCCAGGCAATCAGTTGTTCGCCAAAACGCATACGTTGACCTCCCTGTTAAGTCGCGCCTGCGCCAGCAGACGCAGGGACTGCACGCGCGCGGCGCCGTCCACACCCGGTGTGTCGATAATGAATTCGTCAATACCCCACTGGTGATGCAGGGCGTCCAGTTGTGCCAGTACCGACTCAGCGGTCCCGGCCACCAGCGACTGCGCGCGACGCGCTATACGCAGCGGCTCGCTGCCTGCCTGACGCGCAAACGCATAGGCTTGCTCTTCGCTGGCCACCGTAACGCGCTGGCCGTTTGCCAGCTCCACGCCCCAGACTTCAACCTTTTGTGCCAGCGAGTGCGCCTGGGCCTGAGAGTCCGCCACAATGACCTGCACCGCCACAATCACCTCCCGGGCGCTGTGTTCACGCCAGGTGGTGATGACCTCGCGCAGCAGGTCGGGATCGCCATTCAGGTGAGCAGCAAAGACAAAATGCCAGTTGAGCTTTGCGGCCAGCAGAGCACTTTCGACACTCGCCCCCAGCAGAAATCCCTGCGCCGGAACCGGCGGCAACGGCGTGGCGCGCACCGCCTCCTCCGCGGACTGATTTTCAGGACGGATCCAGCTATCGAGCTGCGCCAGCTGTTCGGCAAAGCTGCCCTTTTCCTGCTGATTCAGACCGAGTTGCAACGCGCGGGTGGAGAGCGGCAGACCGCCAGGCGCTTTTCCAACGCCCAGATCCACGCGTCCGGGAGCCAGGGCAGCCAGGAGATTGAAATTTTCTGCAACTTTATACGGGCTGTAGTGTTGCAGCATGACGCCGCCCGATCCCACGCGGATACGCGTTGTCTGCCCGAGGATCCAGGCAATCAATAACTCCGGCGAGGGGCTGGCCAACTGTGGGGTGTTGTGGTGTTCGGCAATCCAGAAACGGTGATAACCGAGAGTTTCCGCCTGTTGCGCCAGCGCCAGGGTTCGCGCCAGCGCATCGGCGGCTGTTTCATTTTCAGCGATGGGGCTTTTATCCAGAATGCTGATTCGCCAGGACATGTTGCGTTCTCGTTTGACTTAACATGTCGTTATTAATAAAGGCGTATTTCACCGCTGAGAAACAATTAATTTACATTTGGTTTGCCGGAAATCAGATATATAAAACCCTGTTAAGAATAAGACTTTAAGGAGGAAATCAGCGTTTCCGCCTGAGCGCGGCGGGTAATACGGATAAAGCGTATGTGTGCGTAGTCCGGGTTTTGCATATCGACCTGATAACGCCTGCGGTTGTTGCGCCAGGTTTTAATCGTCCAGATGATAATGGACTCTCTGCTGAAGAAGGCGCGCCGGAAACTCTCTTTATTGCCCGTTCCCGGCCAGAGTTCGTGTTGATGCCAGGCCCGCTTGATCGCCCGGATAACGGCCTGATACAGCGTACGGACAAATCCATAGTCCACCCAGACGACCAGATCCACATTGCGCCATTTAACAGGGCGCGTGCGGTTATAGTTGCCATCGAGCACCCAGTTTTGAGAAGCGCTTAATGCATGCTCCAGTTTTTCCAGAAACGCATCATCTGCTGTGCCCTGCCAGTTCGGGCGCCAGTAAAGCCTGTCCATCTCAATATAAGGAATAGCCAGCTCATCAGCGATCCGTCTTGCCAGCGTGGTTTTTCCACTTCCGCTGGTGCCGATTACATTAATTTTCACCGTTAGCCTCGTTCTGGCAGAATAAAAACCAAACCGATCATAGCGTTTACCTTCCGCTAGTTCCACTGAGCAACTGATAAGCACCACTGATGTTTAAATCATCAATCCGCGAATCTTTTGTCTAAAAACTCACCACGATTCAGCGCGTTGTGATCCCCGTCTGCTCTGACCACACGATTTCCTTCGACGTGCATCACTTTCGGCACGGTTATATTTTGCGTCGCTTATCAATTGCAGGTAGGATGCCTCGCCATGTTTCGCCTTATCCATACGCAGAATGACTGGGAAGGCGACATGTGTTTGCGCAGAAGCAATCGTTTGTATGCTCTCTGCCAGGCAGGACTATCACGATAATGGTTCAGACAGGCAAACAGGTAACTCAATGAAAACAAGCAATAAAAGCGCAGCCGATCATCATGCTGCTAAACGTCGCTGGTTAAACTCCCATGAAGAGGGCTACCACAAAGCGATGGGCAACCGTCAGGTTCAAATGATCGCCATCGGCGGCGCTATCGGTACAGGTCTGTTTTTAGGTGCTGGTGCACGTCTGCAGATGGCTGGCCCGGCTCTCGCCCTCGTCTATCTGGTGTGCGGGATCTTCTCCTTCTTCATTCTTCGCGCGCTGGGCGAACTGGTACTGCATCGCCCTTCCAGCGGCAGCTTTGTCTCTTACGCCCGCGAATTTCTCGGTGAAAAAGCCGCCTATGTCGCTGGCTGGATGTACTTCGTTAACTGGGCGATGACCGGTATCGTCGATATCACTGCCGTTGCGCTGTATATGCACTACTGGGGCGCGTTTGGCGATATCCCGCAGTGGGTCTTTGCGCTTGGCGCCCTGGCGATTGTCGGCACCATGAACATGATCGGCGTGAAGTGGTTCGCCGAGATGGAGTTCTGGTTTGCACTGGTAAAAGTGCTGGCGATTGTGATTTTCCTGGTCGTCGGTACCGTCTTCCTTGGCAGCGGTAAGCCGCTGGACGGCAATGCAACCGGCTTCCATCTGATAACCGATAACGGCGGCTTCTTCCCGCACGGTCTGCTGCCGGCGCTGGTTCTGGTGCAGGGCGTGGTGTTCGCCTTTGCCTCTATCGAGCTGGTAGGTACGGCGGCGGGCGAATGTAAAGACCCGCAGACCATGGTGCCAAAAGCCATTAACAGCGTGATCTGGCGTATCGGTCTGTTCTATGTGGGTTCTGTGGTGCTGCTGGTTCTGCTGCTGCCATGGAACGCCTACCAGGCGGGTCAGAGCCCGTTTGTGACCTTCTTCTCTAAGCTCGGCGTACCATACGTGGGCAGTATCATGAACATCGTGGTGCTGACCGCGGCGCTCTCCAGCCTCAACTCTGGCCTCTATTCTACCGGCCGTATTCTGCGCTCCATGTCGATGGGCGGCTCTGCGCCGAAGTTTATGTCGAAGATGAGCAAGCAGCAGGTACCATATGCCGGTATCCTGGCGACGCTGGTGGTCTACGTGTTTGGCGTGTTCCTGAACTACCTGGTGCCGTCCCGCGTGTTCGAAATCGTGCTGAACGTGGCCGCGCTGGGGATTATCGCCTCCTGGGCCTTTATCGTGGTCTGCCAGATGCGTCTGCGCAAAGCCATTAAAGAGGGCAAAGCGGCTGACGTGAGCTTCAAGATGCCGGGTGCTCCGGTGACCTCATGGCTTACCCTGCTGTTCCTGTTCAGCGTGCTGGTACTGATGGCGTTCGACTACCCGAACGGCACCTATACCATCGCCACCATTCCGCTGCTGGCCGTTCTGCTGATTGCCGGCTGGTTTGGCGTGCGTAAGCGCGTGCATGAAATCCACAGCACCGCGCCGGTTCATCATGACGATGAAAAACACGACGGCCCGCTGGTGGAAGAGACCTCGCGTTAATAAAAAAAGCCGGGTGGCGGCTTCGCCTTACCCGGCCTACATTTCAGGGTTTTGTAGGCCCGGTAAGCGCAGCGCCTCCGGGCAATGCCCACATTAGAGCGCGATACGTACCACATCGTCAGGCTGGGTCGCTTCCTGCTGACGGGAGGATTTCTGTTTCACCGTCACGTACAACGTTTTGCCATCGGCAGAGAGCGCCAGGCTGTTTGGATAGACCGGCGTGTCGAAGGTTTTCGTCACTTTGTAGGTTTTGGTATCAATCACGCTCACCTTTCCGGCTTCACGATGCGTCACGTACGCTTCGTTGCGCGTCGGGTTAAAGAGCACCGCCAGCGACTCTGGCGTCGCGATCTTCTCAATCACGCTGCCATCTTTCAGGCTCACCACCAGCACTTCCGGCTGTTTTGAATCGGTCAGGAAGGCACGCTGCCCGGCCGTATCAAGACTCAGGTTCAGATAGAAGTGCTCTTTACCATCATCCTGCACCTTTTTGCGGCTGATGATTTTGTTGCTGGCGGTATCAATTGTCACCAGTTCGCCGTCGGCGTTGGTGGTATAGAGTCGTTTCGCCTGCGCATCCAGCGCGAGGCCGGTGCCGTAAGTACCGGTATTGGCGATGGTGTCCTTCAGCTTCAGCGTTGTGCCATCCACTACCCAGATCACGCTCTCTTTACCGACCCCGGTGATGTACACGGTGTGGGTGGCATCATCCGCCACCAGCTGGCGTGGCTGCAGCGGTTTGACCGTGTCACTGCGTTTGCGGTCGTCCAGAACCAGGCGCCCTTTCACCTCGCCCGTTTTGGCATCAATGGCGGTTACGGCGCCATTGATGGTGTTACCCAACCACAGCGTCTGGGAGGCCGAATCCAGGGTGGCGCCAAACGGTTTAAGATCGTTATGAATAACTTGCGTCACGTCCAGTGTGACCGGATCGAGGCGATACACAATTCCGCCTTTATCCATTTTACGGCTTTGTGATGTCGCAACCCACAGCGCATTCTCCTGCTGGCTCACGGCCATTTCATACGCGCCTTTGCCTACCGCTTTGCGCAACATCTCTTCGCCAGCATGCACCTGGAAGGTACCGGCAAGCAGTAAAGCGCTACACAACAGAGAACGACGCAGACGCGGCGAGCACAGATGACGTAAAGACATAACAATTCCTTTTTCACAAGAGGGGGTGTACTGCTGACATCACTTCCGGTCGGCAACGTCATGGCATTGCCGTTTTGTTAATGAGAATAGTAATCATTAATCAGCAAAATGTGGAGTTTTTCTTTTCCGTTTCGCCTTTCCTTAACGCAATGTGCGGTTATAGTTTTCAAAGCATTTACAAAAGTTTTAACATATATGCACATGTTCCATTTGGTACGTTTCTTATCCTTAACCGGTTTATTTCATGAAAATCATTTCTGCCCATAGGGCTACGCTTCCACTGCTGCTGGCTCCTGTTATCTTTTCGCCCCTCACCGCAATGGGCGCGGATGAACAGACCCTGATCGTCAGCGCCACCCCACAAACGGTATCGGAGCTTGATACCCCGGCGGCGGTCAGCGTCGTGAACGGCGATGATATGCGTCACGCCGCGCCACGCATTAACCTCTCGGAATCGCTTGGTAGCGTCCCGGGCCTGCAAATTCAGAACCGCCAGAACTACGCCCAGGATCTGCAGCTGTCGATGCGTGGCTTTGGTGCCCGCTCCACCTTCGGGGTGCGCGGTATTCGAATGTACGTGGACGGGATCCCGGCGACCATGCCAGACGGCCAGGGCCAGACCTCTAACATCGATCTCTCCAGCGTGGAGAGCGTGGAAGTGCTGCGCGGTCCCTTCTCTGCCCTGTATGGCAACGCCTCCGGCGGCGTGATCAACATCAACACCCAGACCGGTCAACAGCCGCCGACCATTGAGGCCAGCAGCTATTACGGCAGTTACGGTACCTGGCGCTACGGGATGAAAGCCACCGGCGCGATGGGCGACGGCACACACGCGGGCGATGTGGATTACACCGTATCCACCACCCGCTTCACCACCAAAGGCTACCGCGATCACAGCGGTGCGCGGAAGAATCTCGCCAACGCCAAACTGGGCGTGCGGATTGACGATGCCAGCAAGCTGACGCTGATCTTTAACAGCGTGGACATGAAAGCCAACGATCCGGGTGGACTGAATTACCAGGAGTGGCAGGATAACCCGCGCCAGTCTCCGCGTGGCGATCAGTACAACACGCGCAAAACCATCAAGCAGACCCAGGCCGGGCTGCGCTATGACCGCCAGCTCAGCGCGCAGGACGATCTCAGCGTCATGATGTACGCCGGCGAGCGTGAAATGACCCAGTACCAGTCGATCCCTTATCAGCCACAGCTGCGCCCCTCTCACTCTGGCGGCGTGATTGATATGCAGCGTCACTATCAGGGCATCGATACACGCTGGACGCACCGCGGCGAACTGCTGGTGCCGGTGACCTTTACCACCGGCCTGAACTACGAAAACATGAGCGAAGATCGTCGCGGGTATGAGAATTTCGTGATGAACAACGGCGTACCGGAGTACGGCGTAAAAGGCGACAAGCGACGCAACGAACGTAACCTGATGTGGAACGTTGATCCTTACCTGCAAACCCGCTGGCAGTTAACCCAGAAACTCTCTGTGGATGCCGGAGTGCGTTACAGCTCCGTCTGGTTTGATTCCAACGATCATTACGTTACGCCAGGCAACGGCGACGACAGCGGCGACGCGAGCTATCACAAGTGGCTCCCGGCCGGGGCGGTGAAGTATGCCGTGACCGACGCGTGGAACCTTTACGCTGCGGCAGGTCGCGGATTTGAAACCCCCACCATCAATGAACTCTCCTACCGCGCGGATAACCAGGGCGGCCTGAACATTGGCCTGAAACCGTCCACCAACAATACCTATGAAGTGGGTAGCAAAACCCGCATCGGCAATGGCCTGCTGACCGCGGCCCTGTTCCGCACCGACACCGACGATGAAATTGTGGTGGATGCCAGCTCTGGCGGACGTACCAGCTACAAAAACGCCGGTAAAACCCGTCGTCAGGGGATGGAAGTTTCCCTCGATCAGCAGTTTGCTGAAAACTGGAAGCTGAAAATGGCATGGACATATCTGGACGCCACCTACCGCACCAACGTCTGCGGTGATGACAACTGTAACGGCAACCGGATGCCGGGTATTGCCCGCAATATGGGCTTTGCCTCGTTTGGCTGGCAGCCTGAGGAAGGCTGGTATGCGGGTACCGACGTGCGTTACATGAGCGATATCATGGCCGACGACGAAAACACGGCAAAGGCTCCGTCCTACACGGTGGTCGGTCTGAATACCGGGTATAAGTTCAACTATGGCAACTGGGGCATGGATCTCTTTGGTCGCGTTGATAACCTGTTCGACAAAACGTATGCCGGCTCGGTGATTGTCAACGAATCCAACGGGCGTTATTACGAACCTGCTCCGGGTCGTAACTACGGCGTTGGCCTGTCGGTTGCTTATCGTTTCGAGTAGGACTAAAACAGGCATTTTATTGCCTGTTTTTCTCTTTCGTAATCTTAAATATCGTTCCTGATGGCGTAGAGCCATCAGGACTTATTCATGGGGCGAATGTTTTACGACGGAAATATAGATTGGCTGCTAAATAATTCCTCAGCTAAAATATTGACGCTGTAAAAGTGAATTAGCTTCATCAATCAGTTTATCCACCGCTTTCTGGCTGGCTTCAACATCCCCTCTTTCCAGTGCCGCAAGTAACTCCTCGTTGTGATACGCCGACGCTTTGATGTCGTTGAGCTCCTGATGCAGATAGTTAATACAGGGCCCGATGCGTATCCACAGCTGCTCAATTAATGCGCTGAGCGTTGGCATCTCCGCATACTGATAAAGGGTGAAGCGAAACACGCGATTCGCGTGCAGCGCCTGCTGAACATTGCCGTTGCGCATCGCCTCATGAAAGGCATCCGACATTTTGCGCAACGTCTCAAGCTTAGCTGGCGTCATATGCTGACAGGCGGCCGCTACCGCCATTGGTTCCAGTTGTTTCCTGATAGCGGTGATCTCGTTATAGCGTTCCAGCGTGACCTCCGGCACCAGAAACGCCTGCGCCGGTGTGGCCTGCAGCGCCCCTGAAGAGACCAGACGCAAAAGTGCCTCACGAACCGGTGTGATACTGGTTCCTAATTTATCGGCAATCTCTTTGGTAATCAGTCGAGCGCCAGGTTTCAACGAGCCTGTAATTAATGCCCCTTTCAAACTGATTTCAACTTGCATGGTAAGACTGATTCTTTGCGCTTTCTCTAAATGATCCAAATCAAGCATGTTCAATTCCTGTAGCTAAAACTTAATGCTATTTATTAACGTCAGTTTAAATAAACGACGTTGGTCCGATATATCCTGTATCGTCATGCCTGGTGGTGGGAAATGCGTATAAACATCAAAAAGTACAAACACGGTTTTTTTATCGCTCTTTGGCTCATCCGCAAGGAAGGCACGAAAGCTGTGTAGGTTTAATTAAAGACAATATATCGTATCTTCACAAATAAATATGGCGGGGGGGCCCCCCCCAAACTTTTTTTTTTTTTTTTTTTCCCCCCCCGGACAACGACTTTTCCT
>NZ_JALW01000052.1:0-94662 GCF_000710795.1 Enterobacter sp. T1-1
GTGCCCTGCTGATTGATTTGCCGGTGTAGAGAATGCCCTCCCCCTACCCCTCTCCCACGGGGAGAGGGAACCGATCGAGCCCCTGAACTCGCTACACCTTACTCGCCATAATCTCAATAATCTGCCGGTCCGTTGCCTGCATTGAGCGGCACGCTAACGCGCACAGGTTAGAGATAGACTGCTCCACATCGTGCGCCACAATCCCTTCATTGCCCGTCACGGCAGACTCATCCAGCGCCATCATCACCGCTTTCCAGGCACTGCTGACGCTGGTTGAGACTTTCATCGCGCAGCTGTTGGATGCACCGTCGCAAATCATCCCACTGACGTCACCGATCATACTGCTGATGGCCATCGCGATCGTTTGATAGTTTCCCCCCATCAGCCAGGCCATGCCGGCTGCCGCCCCCATCGCTGCGGTTGTCGCAGCGCACAGCGCCGACAGGCGGGGAAGCTGGGCGTGGATATAGATCGCCGAAAGATGGGACAGCATCAGCGCTCTGGCCAGCCGCTCCTCATCAGCCTGAACGTGCTCCGCCACAACCACTACCGGCATGGTGGCGGTGATCCCCTGATTGCCGGACCCTGAATTGCTCATTGCCGGAAGCGTAGCACCGCCCATTCGGGCGTCAGAGGCCGCGCTGGTGCGGATAACAATGTCCGAGCCAACATCCTTCGCCATCCATCCGCGCGTGCGCTGCTTATTCAGCGTCGCGCCAATATGCAGCCCCCATTTTCCGCTCAGCCCTTCACGAGAAAGGGCATCGTTAAGCTGCCCCGCCTGAAGAATAAAACGGATCGCCTCACACGGAACCTGCTCCACGAACGTGAGGATCGCCGACAGCGTGGTGTGAGAGAACACCTCCAGCGGATCGTCACCCGCCTCTCCCGGCTGTTCATCACGGGTGAAGCGTGTTTCGCCCTCACAGACCACCTCCACCACGCGAGTATGCCCGCCTGCGATGGTCACCATGGCCGAGGCCTCTCCGGCATAAACACAGGCGCGCGAATAGAGGATTTCCTCGCACGGCACCTGCAGTTTCACCAGGACCTGACCCGCATTGAGCAGGGCTTTGGCGCGTTCCAGCGCATCGGCTGACGCCCCTTTTAGCACCTCCAGCCCGGCGCGGGCATTCCCGCCCATCGCTCCCAGCGCCGCCGCAATGGGTAGCCCGACCATGCCGGTGCCGGGTACCGTTACGCCAAGCCCGTTTTTCATCAGATTGGGCGATACCCATGCTTCAATGCGCGTTACCTCACCGGGCAGGTGCTCAGCGGCTATCGCACAGGCCAGCGCCAGAGAGATAGGTTCAGTGCACCCCAACGCAGGTTTAACCTCTTCCTGCACCGCGCGAATAAAATGATTCCATAAAGGGTTAGTTTGCTCAGACATCGTTACGACCTTAATTGCTCCTCAGGAGAATGCGAGGAAAGGAGAAACACAAAGCAGCAGCCCGGTAATGATGATAATCACCAGTGATACGCCTTTATATTTATGCAGGGCGGGTACCTTGTAGACCAGCCATGCAGGGATCAGACAACCCACCATGCCGAAGATGGGGCTGCAAATAGACGTGAAGCTCAGCACCGGCGCGTTTAACACAATCGCGCTCCAGGCCAGCAGGATGGCGAACAGCATAATCCCACGCTGGACGGTGTTTTCATTGATTTTCTCTGCCGGCATTTTGCGACGCAGAATGTTCATCACGATGCCCTGCGTGGCCTCGCGAAAGCCAAGATAGACGCCGAAGAAGGCCGTCATAACAGCAAAGATATTGAGGATCACGCTGACGATTTTGACCCAGCCCGCACCCTCTCCGCTGATAAACTGCGCCGCAATCGCCAGGGCAGAGATGTTCTGCTCATAGGCTTTTACCGCTTCATCGTGCCCCATCGCCAGTGTGAAGGAGACGGCGTAGAAGAATACCGTCACAAACAGCACGCCAAAGGCGATATTCATGGCCCGCAGCGCTTTATGACGCGCCACCTCAACGGACTTTTCCCGTGAACGGTAGGAGATCACCATCGGGCTTAAGGTCTGAATAAACAGAATTGAGGTTAAGGTAAAGGGAAGCGTAATGATGGCATTTTTAATCAGCAGCCCCATCGGCGGCAGCATGCCTACGTTGGCTAAATGCCAGAGGCCAATCATCGACAAGCCCAGCGCGGCAACCACAAATAGCTTGGTCAACACCATCAGGCTGGAGACTTTAAACAGCAGCTTTTCGCCGCGGGAAGAGATGGCCACCAGAATACAGATCAGCACTAACCCGTAGAACGGGTTTTCTGAGAGTAGCCCGTCGGTAACGCCAAAGGTCTGCAAATAAGAGGCGCTGTCGTTGGTAATGGCGGTGGAATAGACAAACATCCAGATGACCAGCATCACAAAATAGAGTGCGCCTAATAAGATGCCCCAGTTTTTCCCGAGATATCCGCTAATGACGCTCGGATAATCTTTGCATTCCGGTGATTCCGCCAGCGTATTAATAAACAGGCGCTGGAATAAATACATCGCCGGATATCCAATCACGGACGAGAGCAAAAAGACCCACAGCCCCATTAATCCGACCTGCACTGGGAGAAAAACAATCCCCGCGCCGATGGCCATCCCGATACTCATGATGACCCAGCCCGTATCGGTACTGTCGAACTTGATCGCCTCGCGCCATTCGCTCTCACGCATTCCCGCCCGCCTAGCCGCGGGGGAATCATTCACAATCACACTGCTGTTTGTAGCCGTATCCATAAGGCACTCGCTTAATTTGTAGGGTAACTGATTAATTTTTATAGGTTTCCGTTCGCCAGCGATGGCGAGTCAGAGAGTGCAGGTGCTTGTAGTTAGTGTGAGAAAATCATAGCCGGAGAGAGGGAGAAAAAAGTCACAAAATAAATAGGGCTTTTCTAATGCTGGAGGAAGATTTGCTTTTGAAATACTCAATAAGGTGGATATTTTCTAAACGTGATGGCATTCACGAAATTAAAAGCCTCCCCAAAGGGGAGGCCCAGCCTTAGCCTGGATTACATCACCTGCGTAAACGTCCTTGAAATCACATCCTGCTGCTGCTCGCGCGTCAGGGCATTAAACCGCACCGCATACCCCGAAACGCGGATCGTCAGGTTCGGGTAATTTTCCGGGTGCTCAATGGCGTCCAGCAGCATTTCCCGGTTCATGACGTTGACGTTCAGATGCTGCCCGCCCTCGATGGCTGTTTCGTGGTGGAAATACCCGTCCAGCAGCCCCACAAGGTTGGTTTTGCGTACCAGCTCATCCTTGCCCAGCGCCTGCGGCACGATGGAGAAGGTGTAAGAGATCCCGTCCTTGGCGTAGGTGAACGGCAACTTGGCAACCGAGGTTAACGACGCCACTGCCCCTTTTCTGTCACGTCCGTGCATTGGGTTGGCACCCGGCGCAAACGGCGTGCCGCCCCGGCGTCCGTCTGGCGTGTTGCCGGTCTTCTGGCCGTACACTACGTTCGAGGTGATGGTCAGGATCGACTGGGTCGGCACCGCGTTACGATAGGTTGGTAACGCCTGAATTTTCTTCATAAAGCGCTCCACCAGGTCACAGGCGATGCTGTCCACGCGATCGTCGTTGTTACCGTACTGCGGATAATCCCCTTCAATGACAAAATCGACCGCCAGACCGGTATGGTCGCGCACCGGTTTCACCGTCGCATATTTAATGGCCGACAGGGAATCGGCGGCCACCGACAGTCCGGCGATACCGCAGGCCATGGTGCGGTAGACGTCCCGATCGTGCAGCGCCATCAGCGAGGCTTCGTAGCTGTACTTATCATGCATGTAGTGAATGAGATTCAGCGCGCTGATGTACTGTACCGCCAGCCAGTCCATAAAGTGATCCAGGCTCGCCATCACGGTGTCGTAGTCCAGCACCTCGTCCAGCAGCGGCGCGGTTTTCGGCCCGACCTGGATCTTCAGCTTCTCATCCACCCCGCCGTTGATCGCATACAGCAACGTTTTCGCCAGGTTGGCGCGGGCACCAAAGAACTGCATCTGCTTGCCGATCACCATCGGGCTGACGCAGCAGGCAATGGCGTAGTCGTCGCTGTTGAAGTCGGCACGCATCAGATCGTCGTTCTCATACTGCAGCGACGAGGTGACAATCGAGACCTGCGCGGCGTATTTCTTGAACGCGATCGGCAGTTGTTCAGACCACAGGATCGTCAGGTTTGGCTCTGGCGCAGGCCCCATGGTGTGCAGCGTGTGCAGGTAGCGGAAGCTGTTTTTGGTCACCAGCGTGCGGCCGTCCAGCCCCATTCCGCCAATCACCTCCGTCGCCCAAATCGGATCGCCAGAGAAGAGCGTGTCGAACTCCGGCGTACGCAGGAAACGCACCATGCGGATCTTCATGATGAAGTGGTCGATCAGCTCCTGGGCCTGTACCTCGCTAAGGCGTCCGGCCTGCATATCGCGTTCAATGTAGATATCGAGGAATGACGCGGTGCGCCCCAGCGACATCGCCCCACCGTTCTGGGATTTCACCGCTGCCAGGTAGGCAAAGTACAGCCACTGCACCGCTTCCTGCGCGTTCATCGCCGGACGCGAGATATCAAAGCCGTAGTTCGCCGCCATCTGCTGGATCTGCAGCAGCGCACGCTTATGCTCCGCCAGCTCTTCGCGCAGGCGGATCGTCGCCTCCAGATCCTCGCCGCGTTCCAGTCTCGGCTGCAGATCCGCGAACTGCAGTTCACGCTCACGCACCAGATAGCTGATGCCGTACAGCGCCACGCGGCGGTAGTCGCCGATGATGCGCCCGCGTCCGTAGCCGTCCGGCAGCCCGGTCAGTACGCCCGATTTACGGCAACGCATCATCTCCGGTGAGTAGACGTCAAACACGCCCTGGTTATGGGTTTTACGCAGGTCGGTAAACAGGTATTCGAACTGCGGATCCATCTCGCGGCCGTAGGCTTCGAACGAACTGCGGATCATGTTGATCCCACCATACGGATGCAGGGCGCGCTTGAGCGGCTTATCGGTTTGCAGGCCGACAATGGTCTCCAGCTCCCGGTCGATATAGCCCGGTCCGTGAGCGGTAATGGTGGTGGCGATGTTGGTATCGAAATCCACCGGGGCGTGGGTGGCATTTTCCTGGCGAATCCCCACCATCACCTTTTGCCACAGCGCCGTCGTTGCTGGCGTCGCCTGCGCGAGGAAAGTTTCGTCGCCTTCATAAGGGGTGTAGTTATGCTGAATAAAATCGCGCACGTTAACGGCGTCTTTCCATTCTTCACCGCGAAACCCGGCCCATGCGTCGCTGTAGGGCGCAACGCGCGTATCAATCGTTACTTTCATGAGATTCTCGCTCTGTCAGGCGTAAGCCGCAGCCGGGGTAACCTTCCCAAGACGGAGGGCGTCCAGCGCGATCATTTTTTCTTCATTGGTAGGGATCACCGCACACGCCACGCGGGACGTATCGGCGCTGATGAGGCGTTCACCCGCGCTGCCAGGCAGGGCGTTGCGGGTCTCGTCGAGGATGATGCCAAAGACCTTGAGATGTTCTGCTACCAGCCTGCGGATGAGCGTAGAGTTCTCGCCAATCCCTCCGGTAAACACCACCCCGTCCAGGCGATGCAGCGACGCCGCGTGGCCGGCGATATGCCGTGCAATGCGGTGCACAAAGGTGTTTATCGCCAGCTGCGCCCGCGGATTTCCCTCGCGCCAGGCTTTTTCCAGCGTCCTGAGATCGGCGGAAATACCGGAGATCCCCAGCAAGCCAGATTCTTTGTTAACCACACGCTCCAGATCCTCGAACGACTGGCCGGTTTGCTGGGCAATCCACGCCATCGCGCCAAAATCCACGTCGCCACAGCGCGTGCCCATCATCAGCCCTTCCAGCGGCGTCATCCCCATCGAGGTATCGACGCTTTTGCCATTACGAACCGCGCAAATCGACGCGCCATTACCCAGGTGGGCAATCACTAACCCGCTGTCGTCCGGTGAAAGTCCGAGAAGCGCATGCGCCTGCCCGGCAACGTAGCGGTGGGAAGTACCGTGAAAACCGTAGCGCCGTACGCCCAGCTCCTCAAAATAGCGGTACGGCAACCCGTAAAGATACGCCTGCGGCGGCAGCGTCTGATGGAAACTGGTGTCAAACACCGCCACCTGCTGAACGTTAGGGAACAGGCGTTCCGCCGCTTCCACACCGCTTAAGTTGGCGTAGTTGTGCAGGGGTGCCAGAGAAGAAACCTGGCGGATCTCGTTGATAACCTGCTCCGTGATAAGGGTCGACTCGCTGAAGCGTTCACCGCCGTGGGCAATGCGGTGGCCAATTAAGGCCACGCTGCTCATCAGGTCACGCTTCTCCAGCTCCAGGGCGATGGCAGCCAGCGCCCCTTCGTAGTCATGGTGAGCCAGTGTGGCTGGCTCACCCCCGTTCACGGAAATAAAGGCTTTTTCAGTGTTGATACCGTCGGCAATGCCCGTCATCAGGGCATCGCAGCTGCTGGCATCGAGCACTGAAAACTTAACAGAGGACGAACCGCAGTTAATAACCAGTACAACCGGAAACTCAATCATGGTGTGACTCCGCTCTTCCTGAGCATTGATTTAGAACAGTTTGTAAACGATATTCAGGATGGTCAGCAGGCCGACAACGGTGACGAAGATGTTCTCGGGTCTGCCCTTATACTTCGCCATTGCCGGGGCTTTGCGGATGGCATACATCGGCAGCAGGCACAGCAGAGAAGCGATGATGGGTGCTCCCATGGCCTCAATAAGGTCCAGAATGTTCGGGTTGGCATACGCGACAACCCAGGTGGAGCCCATGATGAAGACCATGCTGATGGTGTTCAGTTTGCCCACCGAGACCTTCTTCTTATCGCCCTTGTACCCGAACTTCAGGATCAGGCCGTTCAGCCCTTCCAGCGTGCCCAGATAGTGGCCGAAGAAAGATTTGAAGATTGCGACCAGCGCGATGATAGAGGCGCCGTATTCCAGCACCGTCGCAAACGTCGATTTGGTGCCTGACATCGACGCAAAATGGTTCGCCAGATAAGAAAGCACCGGAATGTTCTGCGCTTTGGCATCAGCCATGTTCTGCGGAGAGAGCGTAAACAGACAGCTAAAGGCGAAGAACATCACCACGGCGACCATCAGCAGGCTGGCGCGGCCGATGATTCTGGAACATTTCTGCTCGGTGAAGTCTTTACCGAACTCCGGTTCGTACTCTTCGCGCTTGGAGACCACAAACGAGGAGACAATTGGTGAGAAGTTAAAGGAGAAGACCATGATGGAGATCCCCAGCCACACCGTCACCAGTATGCCGTCATGGCCGGTGAAGGCGATATCGCTCAGGTTAACCTGGTCGATCACCGCCGAGTTCCAGTAAGGGATCAGCGACAGGGAAATCAGCACCAGACTGGCGATAAACGGGAACACCAGATAGCTCATGACCTTCACCATCAGGTCTTTACCGAACCAGATCACAAAGGCCATCAGCAGCAGCAGGAACAGCGCCACCACGCCGCGGTTTAGCGCCGGCATCTGGAGCTGGTTTTCCCAGAAGGTCATAAAGGTATTGGTAATGGTGACGCCGTAAATCCACAGCAGCGGGCAAATGGCGAAGAAGTAGAGGAACGTGATGACCACTCCGCCTGTTTTACCAAAATGCTCCTCCACCGTTTCGGTAATATTGCCGGAAACGTTGCTACCGGACAGGCACAGACGCGCCAGCGCGCGGTGGCAGTAGAACGCAATCGGGAACGCGAGAAGCAGCATCAGCAGGATAGGGATCAAGCCACCGAAACCTGCACGTATAGGGAAGAACAGCACGCCTGCGCCAATGGCGGTACCAAACAATCCCAGCGTCCAGGTGGTGTCTGACTTACGCCAGGAGGACGTTTTTGTCTGGCCAACGATAATGCTTTCAGTGTTGCTCATAGGTCATCCTTATGCGTCAATGAAGCCGGTAATTTGGGAAACACGAGAGAGATCGATATTGCCGCCGGAAATAATGCAGACGGTTTTGCGTCCCTGAATATAATGGTCGAGCTTGCCGCTCAATAACGCCGCGCAGGCCAGCGCCCCCGCCCCTTCGGTCACCACTTTGTTTCGCTGAATTAACGCAATCATGCTGTTGCGAATATCGTCTTCGCTGACCAGCACAATGTCGTCGACTAATTCACGAACAATTTCGAAGGTTAATTTACCCGGTCGAGAAACGTCGCAGCCGTCTGCTAATGTGCCGGTAACCCGATGGTTAATAATTTCACCCGCCTGATACGACGCCGCCATGCCGTGAACGTTTTCAGACTGTACGCCGATAATATTAATGGTCGGGTTAATCGATTTTATTGCCGTTGCGATGCCAGCAATTAACCCGCCACCGCCGATGGGCACAATGACGTTATCCACATCGTATAAATCTTCGAGAATTTCGAGGCCGATCGTGCCCTGGCCGGCGATCACTTTCGGGTCATCGTAAGGCGGGATAAAAATGCGCCCTTCCATCTCAACGATTTCGCTCACTTTGGCGATCGTGTCGTTGAAGTTCTCGCCGTGCAGCACCACTTCCGCCGAGTAGTCACGCGTGGCGGCAACTTTGGATTTTGGCGCGCCCATCGGCATCACCACTTTGCCGTCGATGCCGAGCATGGCACAGGAAAGGGAGACGCCCTGCGCATGGTTTCCCGCAGAGCAGGCCACAACCCCTTTACGTCTTTCAGCATCGGTCAGCGAGCTTAATTTATTGAACGCGCCGCGAATTTTGAAGGAACCGGTACGCTGCATATTTTCAAACTTCAGAAAGATTTCACCCTTACAGCGTTCGCTGAGATAATTCGAGCGCGGCATGCCGGTTTTATATATCTTTCCTGCCAGTCGTTTTCTGGCGTCCTGAATATCTTCAATGGTTACCGGGAGATCGTAGGTAATATGCATAATATCCTCGTTATAATAATTCATTCTTTTCGGGCAAAGTCAGGGTATCAGAGCACAGCTAAAATAAGCTCTGGGGTGTTTTTCAAAAATGAGTAGTACTTATTTGGAAATTAATTATTCATCGTCGTCGTTCACTGGTCAGTGACGCATATTGTTTCGCCAGCTCAACTAACACTGACGCTGATTTTTTAATTCTGTAATTTTTTGACCACACGGCGGCATAGCGTGCCACCGGTAATTCATCTTCCACTGGCAGTACAATAAACTGGTCTGAACCGAACGGCGCAATCATGTCGCGGGGGATCACCGTCAGGTAGTCGGCATTGAGGACAAGGTTATAAATGGTGACGACGGAATCGGTCTGGACGATGTTTTCAATATTGATGTGGTTGTCTTGCAGGGTGGTCAGAAGTTCTTTGTAGTAGCCCATGTCGGTTTGCGGCATCACCCACTGCTCATGGGTGAGCGATGCCAGTGTCGTCGGGGCGGTGCACGTTCGTGATTTGCTGGCCACCAGCACAAATTCAGACTCGAACAGCGGTTCGACATGCAGATCCTGCAGCAGCATTTCATCACTCAGCGTGCCGATGGCAAAGTCCAGCCGCCCGTCACGAATGGCCGGAAGGAAAGAAGAGAGCTGCGCTTCATACATGGAGACCCGCGCTTTCGGGAACACTTCCTTGAATTTTTTGATCATTTCAGAGAGGAACGTGAAGCCAATCAGCGACGGATAACCAAACGAGACGTCCATGACGGTGCTAAAACTGAGGCTGTTAATCTCGCTCACCATGTTTTTCATCTCACGGGTGATCGACTCTGAGTACGAGAGCAGAACCTGGCCCGCCGCCGTCAGTTTTACGCCCGTGTTTTTACGCACCATCACTTCCACACCGAAGTAAGATTCGATGTCACTGATAATTTTGCTGACGGCGGGTTGCGTCAGACCCAGTTGTCTTGCTGCAGAACCTATGGAGCCACTTTTAATGACTTCCTGAAATACCACGAGGTGCTGTGTTTTCGGTAGAATAATAGTGTTCATAATATTCTGCGCTTATTTCCCTATGACGGGGTGGATTCTACTCAATATTGTTTCAGGGGGTATGTGCTGTTACTCACAATTTGCCTTTTCGCACCCTTACCAGGAACTACCAGATCCCATTAAAATCCTTTTAAATCAATAAAATACAACCAACCAAATACGATATTACGCTGATATTGATCAACAAAAATGGCGGTAATAAATTTATTTTATGGCGATAACCCGGATAAATTTTGCTGCGTTTAAAAAATCAATAAAGACTATCTTTCAGGCAATTAAAGAACAATAAATAACCATTATTCATGTGAAACATTCTTTCAGTTTTTCGAAATTTACGGGCGTAATTTGACAGAGGTTTGGGAAAGAGTGGAATACGTCACACATTCTTAGGGTGAATGTTTTTAATTTCAAAATATGCATATCAAATAAGAAAACATTCGGGATCATCCAGTTAACATTCATAACAAATTAATCATACTCAGAATTCAGGATTTTTTAGCGGTAAATTTTGTGATAATGATCAGGATTAGACAGCAGAGCGGCAATGAATGGAGAAAACAGTGAAATGTGCTTAATGTCGCAAATATGAGAATTGGTGTCGTTTGGGAGGTTGCCGGGTGGCGCTGCGCTTAACCTGCGTACATACCCATTAAGCAAAAACCCCGCCGAAGCGGGGTTTTCTAAGAAGTTGAAGCTGACCGATAAGCCGGGTTCTGTCGTGGACAGTCATTCATCTAGGCCAGCAATCGCTCACTGGCTCAAGCAGCCTACCCGGGTTCAGTACGGGCCGTACCATGTGAACCCCTATTTGGCCTTGCTCCGGGTGGAGTTTACCGTGCCACGGACTGTTACCAGCCGCGCGGTGCGCTCTTACCGCACCCTTTCACCCTTACCTGATCCCACTTGCGTGGGCCATCGGCGGTTTGCTTTCTGTTGCACTGGTCGTGGGTTTCCCCCCCAGGCGTTACCTGGCACCCTGCCCTATGGAGCCCGGACTTTCCTCCCCTCCGCCCGTCTCCACCCGAAGGTGGACGACGACGAAGCGGCGACTGTCTGGTCAGCTTCGGCGCGCAGTATAGTGGGTTTGCACGCCGCTGTCACCCTTGGTTGTAGGGAAGACGAAATTAGCGGGAGACTTCCACCTTCGCCAGTTTTTCGTAGTAGCACGCAATGGCACTGTGGTCAGCGGTGCCCAGGCCATCGGCACGTAGCGCCTGCATCATCTCCATGACGGCGGCGGTCAGCGGCAGTTGGGCCCCTACGCCGTGAGAAGTGTCCAGCGCGTTAGCCAGATCTTTAATGTGCAGGTCGATACGGAAACCGGGTTTGAAGTTACGATCCATCACCATCGGCGCTTTAGCGTCCAGCACCGTGCTACCCGCCAGCCCACCGCGGATCGCCTGGTAAACCAGATCCGGGTTGACGCCCGCTTTGGTGGCCAGAGTGAGCGCCTCCGACATGGCGGCAATATTCAGCGCCACAATCACCTGGTTTGCCAGCTTGGTTACGTTACCCGCGCCAATCTCCCCGGTGTGCACCACGGAACCGGCCATCGCTTTCATCAGATCGTAGTATTTGTCGAAAATCGCCTTATCGCCGCCGACCATGACCGACAACGTACCGTCGATGGCTTTCGGTTCACCGCCGCTCACCGGGGCATCAAGCATCTCGACGCCTTTCGCTTTCAGCGCCTCGCTGATTTCCCGGCTGGCCAGCGGTGCGATGGAGCTCATGTCGATCAACACCAGGCCCGGCTTCGCGCCGTCGATAATGCCGTTCTCACCCAGCGCGACCTCTTTTACATGGGGAGAGTTTGGCAGCATGGTGATAATGACATCGCACTGCTCGGCAATGGCTTTGGCTGTGGTGGCGGTTTCTGCGCCAGCCGCCATCACTTCGGCCACGGCCTGCGAATTATGGTCTGAAACCACCAGGGAGTATCCTGCTTTGATGAGGTTTTTACTCATTGGTTTGCCCATAATGCCGAGGCCAATAAAACCCACTTTCAGCGTCATAATCTGTTTTCCTCAAGATGGTTATTTTTTAAAAGCGTCCGCTAATTTCTGCGTCGCAGAACGGAATACGCCGAGGTCGCTGCCGACGGCAACGAAGGTCGCGCCCCACTCCAGATAGCGGCGTGCGTCTGCTTCAACCGGCGCCAGAATGCCACACGGTTTGCCGTGCGCTTTGGCGCGGGCAAAGATGTGCTGGATGGCGCGCTGCACATCCGGGTGACCCGCATTGCCCAGGTGCCCAAACGCGGCCGCCAGATCGCTTGGGCCGACGAAAATGCCGTCCACGCCCTCGGTGGCGGCGATGGCATCCACGTTATCGACACCCTGCTGACTCTCAATCTGTACCAGAATGGTGATGTTGCTGTTGGACTGCGCAAAGTAGTCCGGTACGGTGCCAAACATGTTGGCGCGATGCGAAACGGAGACGCCGCGGATCCCTTCCGGCGGATAGCGTGTTGACGCCACGGCCTGTGCCGCCTCCTCCTGCGTTTCAACAAACGGGATCAGGAAGTTGTAGAAGCCGATATCCAGCAGGCGCTTGATGATCACCGGCTCGTTCGTGGGGACGCGGACCACCGGCGCGCTCTGGCTGCCTTTGAGCGCCATCAGCTGCGGAATAAAGGTGCTGATATCGTTCGGCGCATGCTCGCCATCAAGCACCAGCCAGTCGAACCCCGCCAGACCCAGCACTTCGGTGCTGATTGGGTTTGCCAGTGCGGACCAGCATCCAATTTGAATCTGGTGCGCCGCAAGCGCCGCTTTAAATTTATTTGGGAAGATAGCGTTATTCATCGTATTTACCTTTTTAATTCCGCAGCCCTGGTCAGTATATTTATTACCAGCGTTATATTTATTCTCTATTTCAGCGTGATAAAATCGTCATTCAGTATAATCGCCACTTTCCGGCAGCACATTGTTTTAATGCTCAAGTGTTACGCTCTGTTTCAATAATATTTTGAGCATATGCACAAACCACTGGGCGCTGATGCACAGAATCAGCCATTACTGGTTCGGGAGCGATCGCGATCACATTCTCACGCTCTGTCTCCTGACATGCTCTATTTTCGCAAGCTGCGTTTTTATTTTTGCCATAAGAAAATTGGCTGTATTAATTATCAGATTCTTTGCTGGAGAATATTGAACAATGGCCGACATTGAAATTCGACAAGCGTTGCCGACGGCGTTCTATATAAAAGTTCACGACACGGATAATGTGGCAATTATTGTGAACGACAATGGCTTAAAAGCCGGAACCCGCTTCCCGGATGGTCTGGAGCTGATTGAACATATTCCGCAGGGGCATAAAGTGGCGCTGGTGGATATCCCGGCCCAGGGTGAAATCGTGCGTTATGGTGAAGTCATTGGCTATGCCGTCCGTGCCATTCCGCAAGGCAGCTGGATTGATGAGTCTCTGGTTGAGCTGCCAGAAGCCCCACCGTTGAACACCCTGCCGCTGGCGACCCGCGTCCCGGAGCCGCTGCCACCGCTGGAAGGGTACACCTTTGAAGGCTATCGCAACGCAGACGGCAGCGTTGGAACCAAGAATCTACTCGGCATTACCACCAGCGTTCACTGTGTGGCAGGCGTGGTGGATTTCGTGGTGAAACTCATTGAGCGCGATCTGCTGCCAAAGTACCCGAACGTTGATGGCGTGGTGGGGCTGAATCACCTTTACGGCTGCGGCGTGGCGATCAATGCCCCTGCGGCCGTGGTGCCAATCCGAACTATCCACAATATCGCCCTGAACCCGAACTTTGGTGGCGAAGTGATGGTGATAGGCCTGGGTTGTGAAAAACTACAGCCTGAGCGCCTGCTGCAGGGCACCGAGGATGTAAAAGCCATTCCGGCCGATGAGGCCAGCATTGTACGTCTGCAGGACGAACACCACGTTGGTTTCCGTTCGATGGTTGACGATATCCTTGAGGTTGCAGAGCGTCATCTGGCTAAACTCAATACGCGTCAACGTGAGACCTGCCCGGCTTCCGAGCTGGTGATTGGTACACAATGTGGCGGCAGCGATGCGTTTTCCGGCGTGACCGCCAACCCGGCGGTGGGTTATGCCTCCGACCTGTTTGTTCGCTGCGGGGCCACGGTGATGTTCTCTGAAGTGACAGAAGTGCGAGATGCCATCCATCTACTCACGCCACGCGCCATCAACAAAGAGGTGGGCAAACGCCTGCTCGAAGAGATGGCCTGGTACGATAACTACCTCAATATGGGAAAAACCGACCGTAGCGCCAACCCGTCCCCGGGGAACAAAAAAGGGGGTCTGGCGAACGTGGTGGAAAAAGCGCTCGGCTCTATCGCCAAATCCGGTCAAAGTGCCATTGTAGAAGTCCTCTCGCCGGGCCAGCGTCCAACGAAACGCGGCCTGATCTACGCGGCAACCCCGGCCAGTGACTTTGTTTGCGGCACCCAGCAGGTGGCTTCCGGCATTACGGTGCAGGTCTTTACCACCGGACGCGGTACGCCGTACGGCCTGATGGCGGTGCCTGTGATTAAAATGGCCACCCGCACTGAGCTGGCTAACCGCTGGTATGACTTAATGGACATTAACGCAGGCACCATCGCCACCGGGGAAGAGAGCATAGAAGAGGTAGGCTGGAAGCTGTTCCACTTTATTCTGGATGTGGCGAGCGGCAGGAAGAAAACCTTCTCGGACCAGTGGGGGCTGCACAATCAGCTGGCGGTGTTTAACCCGGCACCGGTGACGTGATAGCCCCTCACCCTGCCCTCTCCACAGGGGAGAGGGTAAAAACCGCACCGAGCAGTCCCCTCTCCCCTGTGGGGAGAGGGTTAGGGTGAGGGGAGAAACTACCCTTTCACCAGCACCACATCGATCCCGCTTTTACGCAACCCATCCAGGCTCTCCGCCGGAATGCCTTCATCGACAATAATCATATCAATCCGTTGTGTATCAATGATTTTATGCAGGCTCGAGCGGTTAAATTTGCTGGAGTCGGTCACGACAATAATACGCTCTGCCACTTCGCACATCCGGCGGTTGAGGCGCGCCTCGTCTTCGTTGTGCGTGCTCACACCACGATCAAGATCGATGGCGTCAACGCCCAGGAACAAAAGATCGAAGTGATAATTCTGCAATGACTGCTCCGCCTGGTCGCCATAGAAGGATTGCGACTGACGGCGCAGATGCCCGCCTGTCATCAGCAGTTCCACTCCTTCCGCTTCCAGCAAAGCGTTCGCGACGTTCATGCCATTGGTCATGGCAATCACATCCGTGTGCTGGCGCAGCATTCGGGCAATTTCAAACGTTGTGGTACCCGAATCCAGAATGATGCGATGCCCTGGCTTTACCAGTTCTGCGGCAACTTTCGCGATGCTGCGCTTCACGGCAGTATTCAGCGAGCTTTTATCTTCAACGGAGGGTTCAACGCCCGGCACATTGCCTTCGCAAATCAACGCGCCGCCATAGGCGCGAACGGCGATACCTTGCTTCTCCAGAAAAGCCAGATCGTTGCGGATCGTTACCGTCGACACGCCGTATAAATGGGAAAGATCGTTAACCTGTACGCTTCCCTGCGCCCGCAACCGCTGAATGATCTGCTCTCGCCTTTCACTGGTGCCAGTGATGCGCTTTTCCGCGGAGGAATCAGTGCTGCTCATACGCGATCCTTTATAAATAAACTTTCGTTTCATTTCGTTTTGCCTATTAAGGCCTTTCTTTTAGGGGAATGCAAGCCCCATCTACCGTTCCTACCCTCCCCTTCCCGACGCTTAAACCTTTCATTGCGTTTCTTTTGTGAAACAGATCGGAAAACTATTATCTTTCGTTTTATTTTTATACCACCATAATGCAGTATCAAATGAAACAAAACGAAAGATGAATACCATCACCATCCGAAATGGAGAGGAAAGTGAAACATCTGACTGATATGGTGGAACAACATAAACGGGGGAATACAAACGGGATTTATGCCGTCTGTTCCGCACATCCATTAGTACTTGAAGCTGCAATTCGTTACGCCCATTCGCAACAAACGCCGCTGCTGATTGAAGCCACCTCAAACCAGGTTGATCAGTTTGGCGGTTACACCGGCATGACGCCCGCCGACTTTTACGGGTTCGTCCGCAAGCTGGCGGACTCTCTTGGCTTCCCCGCGTCACAGTTGATCCTCGGCGGCGACCACTTAGGGCCAAACCGCTGGCAACACCTGCCCGCGCAGGAAGCGATGGCCAATGCTGACGATCTTATTAAAAGCTATGTCGCAGCCGGGTTCAAAAAGATCCACCTCGACTGCAGTATGTCCTGCGAGGATGATCCGGTTCCTTTGACCGACGCGATTGTCGCCGAACGCGCGGCACGTCTGGCGAAAGTCGCCGAACAGACCTGCCGTGAACAGTCTGGTGAATCCGATCTCGTCTATGTCATTGGCACTGAAGTCCCCGTGCCGGGTGGCGCACACGAAACGCTTACCGAGCTTGAAGTCACCACGCCGGACGCGGCTCGCGCGACGCTTGAGGCGCATCGTCATGCGTTCGAAAAGGAAGGGTTAGGTGACATCTGGCCACGCATTATTGGCCTGGTGGTTCAGCCTGGCGTGGAGTTCGACCATGCGCACGTCTGTGACTACCAGCCGCAAAAAGCCCATGCCCTGAGCACCATGGTTGAAGCCTACGATACGCTGGTTTTTGAAGCGCACTCTACCGACTACCAGACGCCACAGGCGCTTCGCCAGCTGGTAAAGGACCACTTCGCCATTTTAAAAGTCGGCCCGGCCCTCACCTTCGCTCTGCGCGAGGCACTCTTTGCGCTGGCTGCCATAGAAGAGGAACTGCTGCCAGCGAAAGCCAGCTCGGGACTGCGTCACGTGCTGGAAAACGTGATGCTCGATCGGCCGGAATACTGGCAAAGCCACTACCATGGCGACAGCAACGCACGCCGCCTGGCGCGCGGCTACAGCTACTCTGACCGCGTACGCTACTACTGGCCGGACAGCCAGATTGACGATGCCTTTGAACGTTTGGTGCGTAACCTGGCGGACGAACCGCTACCGTTGCCGCTGATTAGCCAGTATTTGCCGTTGCAGTACAGCAAAGTTCGCGAGGGGGCTCTCAAGTCAACGCCGCGAGAACTCATCATCAACCACATTCAGGACATACTTCAGCAGTACCACGCCGCCTGCGAAGGCGTAACGACTCAGCATGCATAATTAAAAAGAGGAAAAAGCTATGCCAAACATTGTCTTATGCCGAATTGATGAACGTCTGATCCACGGTCAGGTGGGCGTGCAATGGGTGGGGTTCGCGGGGGCGAACCTGGTACTGGTCGCGAATGACGAGGTGGCAGAGGATCCGGTTCAACAGAACCTGATGGAAATGGTGCTCGCGGAGGGGATCGCCGTGCGTTTCTGGTCATTGCAAAAAGTGATCGACAACATTCATCGCGCCGCTGATCGCCAGAAAATTCTGCTGGTCTGTAAATCTCCCGCTGATTTTCTGAAGCTGGTTGAGGGGGGCGTGCCCATCACCCGTATCAACGTAGGAAACATGCACTACGCCAGTGGCAAACAACAAATTGCCAAAACGGTATCTGTAGACGCGGACGATATCGCCGCCTTCAACGGCCTGAAAGCGGCCGGGGTGGAATGCTTCGTTCAGGGCGTTCCAACAGAGACTGCTTTGGATCTCTTTAAACTGCTTTGAGGGATTCACAATGGAAATCAGTCTGTTGCAGGCTTTCGCGCTGGGGCTTCTCGCCTTTATCGCGGGTCTGGATATGTTTAATGGCTTAACACACATGCACCGTCCGGTCGTACTCGGGCCGCTGGTTGGCCTGATCCTTGGCGATCTGCACACCGGGATTTTAACCGGCGGGACGTTAGAGCTGGTCTGGATGGGTCTGGCACCGCTCGCGGGCGCACAGCCGCCAAACGTCATTATCGGCACCATCGTCGGGACCACGTTTGCCATCACCACAGGCGTGAAACCGGATGTCGCCGTCGGGGTCGCAGTGCCGTTTGCCGTCGCGGTACAGATGGGAATTACCTTCCTCTTCTCGGTAATGTCCGGCGTGATGTCCCGCTGCGATCGCATGGCGGCTAATGCAGATACCAACGGCATTGAACGGGTTAACTATCTGGCTCTGCTGGCACTTGGCCTCTTCTATTTCTTGTGCGCATTTCTGCCCATTTACTTTGGTGCGGAGCACGCGAAAACCGCCATTGATGTGCTGCCGGAGCGCCTGATTGATGGCCTTGGCGTCGCGGGCGGCATCATGCCTGCCATTGGCTTTGCCGTGCTGCTCAAAATCATGATGAAAAACGTCTACATCCCCTACTTCATTATCGGTTTTGTCGCCGCGGCCTGGCTCAAGCTTCCGGTTCTGGCGATTGCCGCTGCCGCGCTGGCCATGGCTTTGATAGACCTGATGCGCAAATCACCTGAACCGGTAGCACCTGCAGCCCAGAAAGAGGAATTCGAAGATGGCATCTAATCACACAACATTACCGGGCGTGTCTCAAAGCGAAGAGACGCTGCTGACCGGCGTCAATGAAAACGTCTACGAAGACCAGAGCATCGGTGCCGAACTGACCAAAAAGGACATCAACCGCGTCGCCTGGCGTTCTATGCTGCTGCAGGCCTCATTCAACTATGAACGTATGCAGGCCTCCGGCTGGCTTTATGGGTTACTGCCTGCGTTGAAAAAGATCCATACCAACAAGCGCGATCTGGCACGCGCCATGAAAGGTCACATGGGGTTCTTTAATACCCACCCGTTCCTGGTGACCTTTGTTATTGGCATTATTCTGGCGATGGAACGCTCCAAACAGGATGTAAACAGTATTCAGAGCACCAAAATTGCCGTCGGTGCCCCGCTTGGCGGCATTGGTGACGCCATGTTCTGGCTGACCCTGTTGCCTATCTGCGGCGGTATTGGTGCCAGCCTGGCGCTGCAAGGTTCGATTCTGGGTGCGGTGGTGTTTATCGTGCTGTTTAACGTGGTGCATCTCGGCCTGCGTTTTGGCCTGGCGCATTACGCTTACCGGATGGGCGTCGCAGCCATTCCGTTGATCAAAGCCAATACTAAAAAGGTCGGCCATGCGGCTTCCATCGTCGGGATGACGGTAATCGGTGCGCTGGTGGCAACCTATGTTCGTCTCAATACCACACTCGAAATCAAAGCCGGGGATGCGGTCGTTAAACTGCAGGCTGACGTTATCGATAAGCTAATGCCTGCGTTTCTGCCGCTGGTCTACACCCTGACCATGTTCTGGTTAGTGCGTCGTGGCTGGAGCCCGCTGCGGCTGATTGGTATCACCGTGGTGCTGGGTGTTGTCGGTAAATTCTGTCACTTCCTGTAAAAACAAAGAGGTTGCGATGTTAGGCATTATTTTGACGGGTCACGGTGGATTTGCCAGCGGGCTTGAGCAGGCTATGAAGCAAATCCTCGGCGAGCAGCCGCAGTTTATCGCCATCGATTTTCCGGAAACCTCCACCACCGCGCGGCTGACCGCGGAGCTTGAGCAGGCGGTGAGCGAGCTCGATGCCCGGCACGATATTGTGTTCCTTACCGATCTGCTGGGCGGGACGCCGTTTCGCGTTGCTTCTACGCTCGCTATGAAAAGACCGGGCAGCGAAGTGATCACCGGCACCAACCTGCAATTGCTGCTGGAGATGGTGCTCGAACGTGAGGGTCTGAGCAGCGAAGCGTTTCGTCGGCAGGCGCTGGAGTGTGGTCACCGCGGTCTGACGAGCCTGGTAGATGAGCTTGGCCGCTGTCGCGAGGAAGCGCCCGCTGAGGAAGGGATATGAGTCAGCTACTGCGCGCGCGGCGGGTACTGACCGAACAGGGCTGGCTGGATGACCACCAGCTTCGTATCGAGAACGGCGTTATCACGGCGATTGAACCTGTCCCTGCGGGGGTTAACGCTCGCGATGCCGGGCAGCTTTGTCCGGCGTACATCGATATTCACGTTCATGGTGGCATGGGTGTGGATGTGATGGATGACGCCCCCGATGCGCTGGACGTTTTGGCTCTTCATAAAGCACGTGAAGGCGTCGGGGCATTTTTGCCCACGACGGTCACCGCGCCGCTGGAGGCGATTCACGGCGCACTCACGCGGATCGCCCGACGCTGTCAGTCAGGCGGCCCTGGCGCGCAGATTCTGGGCAGCTATCTGGAGGGCCCGTACTTTACGCCGCAGAACAAAGGGGCGCATCCGCCTGCACTGTTTCGTGAACTGGATATCGCCGAGCTGGACGCGTTGATTGCGGTATCGCAAAACACGCTGAAGGTGGTGGCACTGGCACCGGAAAAGCCCGGCGCGCTACAGGCCATTCGCCACCTGAAGCAGCGGGGTATCCGTGTGATGCTGGGCCACAGTGGCGCCACGTACGAGCAAACCCTCGCCGCCTTTGACGCCGGTGCAGACGGACTGGTGCACTGCTTTAACGGTATGACGGGGCTGCATCACAGAGCGCCGGGTATGGTCGGTACCGGGCTGACGGACAAACGGGCGTGGCTGGAGCTTATTGCCGACGGTCATCATGTTCATCCGGGCGCCATGCGTATATGCAGCTGCTGTGCGAAGGACCGCGTGGTGCTGATTACCGATGCCATGCAGGCGGCAGGTATGCCGGACGGGCGGTATATGCTCTGTGGCGAAGAGGTCACAATGCACCACGGCGTAGTGAAAACCGCCTCCGGCGGGCTGGCGGGAAGCACGCTGTCGCTGGATGCCGCCGTCAGGCATATGGTGGAACATGCGGGTGTGACAGCAGAAGAGGCTATTCATATGGCTTCGCTGCATCCTGCCCGCCTGCTGGGCATTGATCATCAGCTTGGCTCCTTAGCGCCAGGGAAACGCGCCAATATTATTGCGCTGGATGACGGTTTACACCTTCAGCAGATCTGGATTCAGGGCCAGGCTCTCCCCCTTTAGCCCTTTTATTGTGTCTCCTTTTGGCTTTACGGCGCCAAACCGTAAGGCCTTTCTTTTCCTTTCCTTAAGATTAGCCTTTCCTTTCGCGATCACACTTTTCGTTTTATTTCTTTTCTTTCATTGAACTTTCGATTTCTTTTCTATAGATTTTATTTAACTGCTTAAGTGAAAAAGTGAAACGAAACGAAAGATAGCGACACATTTGCCAGCGTCTGATGTGGAATTCACACGACTAAGGACTGAGTTATGCCACAGATCACTCCCACCGCCACAACCGGCACCTGGACCGAAGAAGAGATCCGCCAGCAGCCTGCCAGCTGGATCCGCTCGCTCCACAACATCGATAATTTGCGCTCCTCGATTGACAGTTTCCTGACGCCACTGCTGCGTAAGCACGATCTGCGGATCGTACTGACCGGCGCGGGCACGTCCGCGTTTATAGGCGATATCATTGCGCCATGGCTTGCGAGCCACACCGGGAAAAACATCTGCGCCGTTCCGACAACCGATCTGGTCACAAACCCGATGGATTACTTCAGCCCTGCACATCCGCTGCTGCTGATCTCATTTGCCCGTTCCGGTAACAGCCCTGAGAGCGTCGCCGCCGTTGAGCTGGCCAATCAGTTCGTGCCGGAGTGCTACCACCTGTCGATCACCTGTAACGAGGCGGGAAACCTGTATCAGAGCGCTATCGACAGTGATAACGCCTGTGCCCTGCTGATGCCTGCCGAAACGCACGATCGCGGTTTCGCGATGACCAGCAGTATCACCACCATGATGGCAAGCTGCCTGGCCGTATTCGCGCCAGAGACGATCAACAGCAACACCTTCCGCGACGTGGCCGATCGCTGTCAGGCGATCCTCACCTCACTTGGTGATTTCCGCCATGGCGTATTTGGTAACGAGCCCTGGAAACGGATCGTCTACCTGGGAAGCGGTGGCCTGCAGGGGGCGGCGCGCGAATCGGCGCTGAAGGTACTGGAACTGACCGCGGGCAAGCTGGCGGCATTCTACGATTCCCCAACGGGGTTCCGTCACGGGCCTAAGTCGCTGGTAGATAACGAAACGCTGGTGGTGGTGTTTATCTCCAGCCATCCGTATACGCGTCAGTACGATCTGGATCTTCTGGCCGAATTGCGTCGCGATCGCCAGGCCCTGCGCGTTGTCGCCATCGCCGCTGAAAACGATCCGGTGATTGAAGCGGGCCCGCACATCCTGCTGCCGCCTTCACGCCCGTTTATTGATATGGAACAGACGTTCTGCTTCCTGATGTACGCCCAGGTCTTTGCGCTGTCCCAGTCCCTCAGCGTGGGCAATACACCCGATACGCCATCCGCCAGCGGCACGGTTAACCGCGTGGTACAGGGCGTTGTTATTCACCCGTGGCAGGCTTAAGAGGATCGCATCATGAGCATTATCTCAACGAAATATCTTCTGCAGGACGCACAGGCAAAAGGCTACGCCGTACCGGCGTTTAACATCCACAACGCAGAGACGATCCAGGCGATCCTCGAAGTGTGTAGCGAGATGCGATCGCCGGTGATCCTCGCAGGCACGCCGGGCACGTTCAAACATATTGCCCTGGAAGAGATCTACGCCCTGTGCAGCGCATATTCATTAACTTACGACATGCCGCTGGCGCTGCATCTCGATCATCACGAATCCCTCGACGATATTCGTCGCAAGGTTAACGCTGGCGTGCGTAGCGCGATGATCGACGGCAGCCACTATCCGTTTGAACAAAACGTGAAGCTGGTGAAATCGGTAGTCGATTTCTGCCACCTCAACGACTGTAGCGTCGAGGCTGAGCTGGGCCGTCTGGGCGGCGTGGAAGATGACATGAGCGTCGACGCGGAGAGTGCATTTCTCACCGACCCGCAGGAAGCGAAACGCTTTGTCGAACTGACCGGCGTCGATAGCCTCGCCGTCGCCATCGGCACCGCACATGGCCTGTATACCAAACGCCCTAAAATTGACTTTCAGCGCCTGGCCGAGATCCGCGAAGTGGTCACCGTGCCGCTGGTGCTGCATGGCGCGAGCGATGTGCCGGATGAGGATGTACGTCGCACCATCGCGCTGGGTGTATGCAAAGTCAACGTGGCGACCGAGCTGAAAATCGCCTTCTCTGACGCAGTGAAAGCCTGGTTTGCTGAAAACCCGCAGGGTAACGATCCGCGTTTTTATATGCGGGTCGGAATGGATGCCATGAAAGAGGTGGTCAGAAGCAAAATTACCGTGTGTGGCTCGGCAAACCGCTTGCTGCTTCCGACAGAAGCCTGATGAAAAAGGATCTTACCCTGATGAAAAAAATCCTCACCCTATCCATGCTTGCCCTGTGTGTTTCCCATAGCGCGATAGCAGCGAATTACACCCTTAATAACGACAACATTGCCCTGTCATTTGATGACGCGAACTCGACGGTCGTGGTGAAGGACACCAGGGCTAATCATCCGCTGACGCCGCAGGAGCTGTTCTTTCTGACGCTGCCGGACGAGACTAAAATTCACACGGCGGATTTTAAGGTCAAACATGTCGAAAAACAGGACAGTGGAATTGTCGTCGACTTCACCCATCCTGACTTTAACGTGACGGTGAAGTTGAACCTGGTGAAGGGCAAATACGCCAGCATCGACTACACCATCGCCGCCGTCGGGCAGCCACGGGATGTGGCGAAAATCACCTTCTTCCCGACCAAAAAGCAGGCTCAGGCACCTTACGTAGATGGGGCAATTAACAGCTCGCCGATTATCGCAGACTCGTTCTTTATCCTGCCGGATAAACCCATCGTTAACACGTACGCCTATGAAGCGACGACCAACCTCAATGTGGAGCTGAAAACCCCCATTCAGCCGGCAACACCGGTCAGCTACACCACCTACTTCGGTACCTTCCCGGAGACCAGCCAACTGCGCCGTAGCGTAAACCAGTTTATCGATGCCGTGCGTCCGCGTCCGTATAAACCTTACTTACACTACAACAGCTGGATGGACATCGGCTTCTTTACCCCGTACTCCGAGCAGGATGTGCTGGGGCGGATGGACGAATGGAACAAGGAGTTTATTGCCGGGCGGGGTGTCGCGCTGGATGCTTTCCTGCTTGACGATGGCTGGGATGACCTTACCGGGCGATGGCTGTTCGGCCCGGCTTTCAGCAAAGGTTTTGGCAAGGTACGGGAGAAAGCAGACAGCCTGCACAGCTCTGTTGGCCTGTGGCTCTCGCCATGGGGCGGATATAACAAACCGCGCGATACGCGCGTCTCGCATGCAAAAGAGTACGGTTTCGAAACGGTAGACGGGAAGCTGGCGCTGTCAGGCCCGAATTATTTTAAAAATTTTAATGAGCAGATCGTTAAGCTTATCAAAAACGAGCACATTACCTCGTTCAAGCTCGACGGGATGGGCAATGCCAATTCGCATATTAAGGGCAGCCCGTTCGCCTCGGATTTTGACGCCTCTATTGCACTGCTGCATAACATGCGCAGCGCCAATCCGAATCTGTTTATTAACCTGACGACCGGTACCAACGCCAGCCCATCCTGGCTGTTCTACGCCGATTCCATCTGGCGTCAGGGAGACGACATCAACCTGTACGGCCCCGGCACACCGGTGCAGCAGTGGATGACCTATCGCGATGCGGAGACGTATCGCTCTATTGTGCGTAAAGGTCCGCTATTCCCGCTGAACTCCCTGATGTATCACGGGATCGTCAGCGCGGAGAATGCGTATTACGGTCTGGAGAAGGTGCAAACGGACAGCGATTTTGCTGACCAGGTCTGGAGCTACTTCGCCACCGGCACCCAGTTGCAGGAGCTGTATATCACCCCTTCAATGCTCAACAAGGCGAAGTGGGATACCCTGGCGCAGGCTGCCAAATGGTCCCGGGATAACGCCAGTGTGCTGGTGGATACCCACTGGATTGGCGGAGACCCAACGGCGCTTGAGATCTACGGCTGGGCGTCGTGGAATAAAGACAAAGCCATTTTTGGATTACGAAACCCGTCGGATAAGCCGCAAAGCTATTATCTGGATTTGACGAAAGATTTCGAAATCCCGACCGGAGATGCGACGCCGTTTAGCCTGAAAGCGGTCTATGGCAGTAACGCCACGATACCGGCAGAGTATAAAAACGCGGTGGTGATTACCCTCAAACCGCTGGAAACGCTGGTGTTTGAGGCGATGCCAGAAAAATAAAACGCGATCGGCTGAGCAGGTTAAGGCATGACCTGCCAGCTTCCTCCTTTCCTGGCTCCCAGGCGCTGTAGTTTCCCTTTTGTTTGCAAGGCGCTGAGATAGCGTTCCACAGTGCGGGAAGTGACACCTAGCATGGATGCTAACATCGCTGCGGACATCTGCGGTTGAACGGTAAGAAGCTCAAGAATAGTCGTTTCCTTTTCCGACATCTCTTCCGACATTTTTCCCGACATAACAGAAGGTGCCCCTATGCCCTCCCGCAACGCTTCAGCCATATTCTGAAGCATAAACTCTATAAATGCGGTGCAATCACTCGTCCGGTCACATTCTCCCAAAATCTGATAATAGCGATCCTGCTGAAAATGAATCATTGTCTCAACTGGCAGCCAGGCAAGCTCAGAGCGCCATTGACTCAGAATCAACGTTTGCCACAGCCGCCCCATACGACCATTCCCATCAGAAAATGGATGGATGAATTCAAATTCGTAATGGAAGACCGAGCTGGTAATCAGTGGATGGAGTTCGGTTTCTTTTAACCAGGCAAGCAGATCAGCAATAAGCCGGTTAATTTGGGAAGCGGGTGGAGCCATATGGACCAACTGATTCCCGCGATATACGCCTACGTCCCCCATTCTGAGCTTGCCAGGGTTATCAACCAGACCAAGCATTAATAACCGGTGTGCACTGAGTAAGTCTTTGAGCGTCCAGGGCTTCCATTCAGGCAATTTCTCATAAGCCAGAATCGCGTTACGCACTTCCTGAATATCTTTTTCAGGTGCGAGCACGCGTTTACCCTCCATGATTGCCGTTACTTGTCCGGTCGTCAGAGAGTTATGTTCAATGGCCAGAGAAGCCTGGATGGTGCGGATTCGGTTCTCTTTACGCAGTAACGGAGAGGTTCTTCCTGAATGCGCCGCCCAGTGCCCTAATAGCTCACCAATCTCAACAACCTGATTGAGTATCGATGGTGTGATCGTGAAAGGAGGCTGGTAGCGGCTCATATCACTTACTCCCCCTGCTGCTCCAGCGCATATTTATAGAGCGCATTCTTCTTCACGCCGTGGATTTCTGCCGCCAGTGCCGCCGCTTTCTTAAGCGGCAATTCAGCCTGTAGCAGTGCCAGAGTACGCAGCGCATCGGCAGGCAGTGCGTCCTCCTCCGCTTTATGCCCTTCGACAATCAGCACCATCTCGCCCTTACGACGGTTTTCGTCCTCTTTCACCCACGCCAGCAGTTCGCCGACCGGCGCGCCGTGAATGGTTTCCCAGGTTTTGGTCAGCTCGCGCGCCAGCACCACGTAGCGGCTCTCTCCCCAGACGGTCACCATATCTTCCAGGCTTTCCAGCAGGCGATGCGTGGATTCGTAGAAAATCAGCGTACGCGGTTCAGCTTCCAGCTCTTTTAACACGTCACGGCGGCCTTTGGATTTGGCGGGCAGGAAACCTTCATAGCAGAAACGATCGGATGGCAGGCCCGCTGCGCTCAACGCAGCAATCGCAGCACACGGTCCTGGCAGAGGGACCACCCGGATCCCGGCTTCACGGCAGGTACGCACCAGATGGTAGCCCGGATCGTTAATCAGTGGCGTACCAGCGTCAGAGACGAGCGCAATGTTCTGCCCCTCTTTGAGCTTCGCCACCAGCGTTTCTGCTTTTTGCTGCTCATTATGATCGTGCAGGGCGAAGAGACGAGCGTTAATCGCAAAGTGTTGCAGCAATAAACCGGTATGCCGGGTATCTTCAGCAGCAATTAAATCAACAGCTTGCAATACGGTCAGCGCACGTTGGGTAATATCAGACAAATTCCCGATAGGAGTAGGTACAATATAAAGCTGGCCTTGAGAATTCTCTGCCGTTTCGTGTTGTTTCATTGTTTCGTCCGTATTGCCGATTTAATATTGAGCATTGCGTAAAAAAAATCACTGGATACAGTATGGTACCGTTAACGTTTCTTCGAAAAAAAGCCACGCGCAGCGTGCCGCTTCTGCTGGCAGCCCTGATCTTTGCAGGCTGTGGCACCCAGGCACCTGACCAGAGCACGGCCCATCTGCAGGGATCCGCTCAGGCTGATTCTGGCTTTTATCTGCAACAAATGTCGCAAAGCTCAAATGATACCAGGATCAACTGGCAATTACTCGCCATTCGTGCACTGCTGAAAGAGGGCAAAACCCAGCAGGCCGCCGAACTGTTCAACCAGCTTCCGCACGAGCTTAACGATGCCCAGCGTCTTGAGCAGAGCCTGCTCTCTGCCGAGCTGAAAGTCGCGCTGAAAGATTATGCCGCCGCGAAAAAGATCCTTGGCGACATCGACGTAAGCGCACTGGATAAAAATCAGCAGGCCCGTTTCTGGCAGGCGGGTATCACCGCTGAGCAGGGACGTCCTTCCCTGACGCTGCTACGGGCGCTGATCGCCCAGGAGCCGCTGCTCGGCGGTGCGGACAAGCAGAAAAATATCGATTCCACCTGGCAGGCGCTCGCCTCAATGACCCAGGAACAGGCGCAGGCGCTGGTCATCAATGCTGATGAAAACGTGTTGCAGGGGTGGCTGGATCTGCAACAGATGTGGTTTAACAACCGCAGCGATCCAAACATGCTGAAAGCCGGTATTACCGACTGGCAAACGCGCTACCCACAAAACCCGGGCGCGAAAATGCTGCCGACACAGCTGGTGAACGTGCAGAACTTTAAGCCTGCCTCCACCAGCAAAATCGCCCTGCTTCTGCCGTTGAACGGCCAGGCGGCGGTATTTGGCCGCACCATTCAACAAGGTTTTGAAGCGGCGAAGAACGGTACCACGCCAGTGACCGGCAGTGCAGTTCCGGCGCAGGCAGCTCAGGCGGCAAACGTGAACGACGTTGTCAGCCCTTCCGCCGCGGAAACCAGCGACCTGACCACAGCACAAACGCCGCCGCAGGGGACGATGCAGAACCCGGTGACGGCACCGACCACACCTGCGGCCGCAGCACCCGCGCCTGCGACTCCGGTAGAGACACAATCCGCACCGGCGACAGAGCCTGCAACAGCGGAGCAACCTCAACCGCAGACCACTGAGCCCGCAGCACAACCTGCCGCTCAGCCTGCTGCCCAGCCACAGGCCGCAGCCACCACCAGCGCTAACCCGGGCGCTGAGCTGAAAATCTACGACACCAGTTCTCAGCCGCTCGATCAGGTTCTGGCGCAGGTGCAACAGGATGGCGCCAGCATCGTTGTGGGTCCGCTGCTGAAAAACAACGTCGAAGAGTTGATGAAGAGCAACACTGCGCTGAACGTGCTGGCGCTCAACCAGCCTGAACAGGTTCAGAACCGCGCCAATATCTGCTATTTCGCCCTCTCTCCGGAAGATGAAGCCCGCGATGCGGCGCGTCATATTCACGAGCAAGGGAAACAGTCTCCGCTGCTGCTGATCCCTCGCAGTACGCTGGGCGATCGCGTCGCCAACGCCTTTGCCGAAGAGTGGCAGAAGCTGGGCGGCGGCATCGTGCTGCAGCAGAAATTCGGTTCCGTCTCTGAACTGCGCGCGGGCGTTAACGGCGGCGCGGGTATTGCGCTTAACGGCAGTCCGGTGAGTGCAAGCCTGCCACAGCAGCAGAGCGTGACGATTGGCGGTCTGACCATCCCTGCCCCACCTACCGACGCGCAGATTAGCGGTGGCGGTAAAGTGGATGCGGCCTATATTGTCGCTACGCCGCAAGAGATTGCCTTTATCAAGCCGATGATCGCCATGCGTAACGGCAGCCAGAGCGGCGCCACGCTCTACGCCAGCTCTCGCAGCGCACAAGGCACCGCAGGCCCGGATTTCCGCCTGGAGATGGACGGCCTGCAATACAGCGAAATTCCGATGCTGGCGGGCAGCAATCCGGCCCTGATGCAGCAGGCTCTGAGCGCAGTCCGTAACGACTACTCACTGGCGCGTTTGTACGCGATGGGCGTCGATGCCTGGACGCTGGCGAACCACTTTACCCAAATGCGTCAGGTGCCGGGCTTTGAGCTAAACGGCAATACCGGCGATCTGACGGCCACTCCGGATTGCGTGATTAACAGGAAGTTATCATGGCTCAAATACCAGCAGGGACAAATCGTCCCGGCCAGTTAAGCCGTAAAGAGACCGGCGACGCCTGGGAATTAAAAGCGCGTCGCTGGCTTGAGGGCAAGGGACTGCGCTTTATCGCCGCTAACGTTCGCGGACGTGGCGGCGAAATCGATCTGATCATGAAAGAGGGTCAGGTCATTGTGTTTGTGGAAGTACGCTACCGACAGTCTTCCCGTTTTGGCGGTGCTGCCGCCAGCGTGACACCCGCCAAACAACATAAATTATTACAGACTGCCCACTTGTGGCTTGCCCGCCATAATGGGAGTTTTGATACTGTGGATTGCCGGTTCGATGTGTTAGCCTTCACCGGAAACGAGATCGAATGGCTGAAAAACGCTTTTGGCGAAGACGCATAATTAAGATTTAAAAGGGATAACGTGCTCGAAAGAATTAAAGTGTGCTTCACAGAAAGCATTCAGACTCAGATTGCCGCGGCAGAAGCCCTCCCTGACGCAATCTCTCGCGCCGCCATGACGCTGGTGCAGTCCCTGCTCAATGGCAACAAAATCCTCTGTTGTGGCAATGGCACGTCCGCTGCCAACGCACAGCATTTTGCTGCCAGTATGATCAATCGTTTTGAAACAGAACGCCCCAGTTTACCTGCCATTGCACTTAATACCGATAATGTGGTCTTAACAGCGATTGCTAACGATCGTCTGCATGACGAGATTTACGCTAAGCAGGTGCGTGCCCTGGGCCATGCGGGCGATGTGCTGCTGGCTATCTCCACGCGCGGCAATAGCCGTGACATTGTCAAAGCCGTCGAAGCCGCCGTTACTCGCGATATGACTATCGTTGCTTTAACCGGCTATGACGGGGGCGAACTGGCGGGCCTGCTGGGGCCGCAGGATGTGGAAATCCGCATTCCGTCTCACCGTAGCGCACGCATTCAGGAGATGCATATGCTCACGGTGAACTGCTTATGTGATTTGATCGATAACACGCTTTTCCCTCACCAGGATGATTAAGGAGTTCTCATGAAGGCTTTATCGACCCTCGCAGTCCTTATGTCTGCATTACTGCTGCAGGGATGTATCGCTGCGGCTGTTGTGGGTACCGCTGCCGTCGGCACCAAAGCAGCGACCGATCCGCGCACCGTTGGCACCCAGGTAGATGACGGCACGCTGGAGCTGCGCGTCAACAGTGCGCTGTCGAAAGACGAGCAAATTAAGAAAGAAGCGCGCATCAACGTGACGGCTTACCAGGGCAAAGTGCTGCTGACAGGCCAGGCGCCAAATAGCGAACTCTCCAGCCGCGCGAAACAGATCGCGATGGGCGTAGAGGGCACTGCGGAAGTCTTCAACGAAGTCCGTCAGGGGCAGCCAATCAGCCTTGGTACCGCCTCCAATGATACGTGGATCACCACCAAAGTCCGTTCCCAGCTGCTGGGTTCAGACCAGGTGAAATCATCCAACGTGAAAGTGACGACCGAAAACGGCGAAGTGTTCCTGCTGGGTCTGGTTACCGATCGTGAAGGGAAAGCGGCGGCCGATATCGCCAGCCGGGTGAGCGGCGTGAAACACGTCACCACCGCATTTACCTACATTAAGTAATTCCCACCTGACTGTAAGCCCGGTGAGCACTCGCGCCACCGGGCTTTTTTCACAGAAGCGCAATCCCCCCCACAATCACCCCACTCAACGCCACCAGCCCTGCGGTGAGCCACAGCGCTTTCGCCGGGAATGACTTACGCAGCATGATAAGCGACGGCAGGCTGATGGCAGGCAAGGTAATGAGCAACGCCAGTGCCGGTGCGGTGCCCATGCCGGCCAACATCATGGTCTGAACAATCGGAATTTCAGCCGCCGTTGGGATCACAAACAGACAACCGGCAATGGCCATCGCAATGACCCACATCAGGGTATTGTTGATGGCGCCGTCGGCATGCGGGAATAGCCAGACGCGTGCGGCCCCGAGAACCAGCACCGCCAGGATATACACAGGAATGGTGCTCCAGAAAAGCTGCCACAGTGCATTCCCCCAGCGCGCAAAGAAGCTTCCCTGTGGCTCGCTGACATCAAGCTCAATGGCGGCCGGTTCAACGGCGTTATCTTTCACCCATTTCTGCACCAGCGTTGCCACCACCAGCACCGTCAGCAGACCGGCCACCAGGCGGATAAAGGCGAAATGCCAGCCAAGGACAAAGCCCATAAACACCAGCGTTGCCGGGTTTAACAGCGGGTTGCCCATCCAGAACGCCAGCGCACCGCCCATAGAGACTCGCTGACGGCGCATACCGGCAGCAACAGGCGCGGCACAGCACGAACACATCATGCCCGGCAGGGAGAAAATGGTCCCCAGCAGGGTGCCCTGAAAACGTGGCTGCCCCAGGGTTTTCACCAGCCAGTGACGCGGGATAAGCACCTGGATCAACGAGCCCAGAATGACGCCTAATACGGCGGCTTTCCAGACGGCAAGGAAATAGACCATGGCATAATCCCACGCCGCGCGAAGCGGGCTGGAATCAGCGTGAGCGAGAATAGATTTACCGATGCTGTGCGTTTCGGCGGCAGTGAAGGCTTTACCGTAGTACGGCTGCCATTTCACATACCAGAGGCCGATAATGACCACGAGAAAGAAGAGCGCGGGCTTCCACCATTGGACAGGTGTTGCCGCCTGAGATGAAGACTGACCAGTCATAGCATTCCCCGGAGAGTGTTATTTAATTAGCCGGGGGAGTTTACGCCTCGCCCTGCGCGATTTCACGCAGTTTCGCCGAAGGGATGATATTCACCCCCTCCTGCGATGGTGACAGCCCCTCTTTTAGCATCGCACGCGCCACATCGCGCGCCTCGATGGATTTCCAGTTACCGGGGAGAATGCGGAACAACGGGGCAAACATAGACTCGTTAAAACGACGCTCGTCGCGATGCCCCAGCAGCATGGAGGGACGGACTATTGTCAACCGCTCCCACTTCTGGGCAATCAGGGCCTCTTCCATCTCGCCCTTCACCTTGCTGTAAAAGAACGGCGAGCGGGCGCTGGCGCCCAGCGAGCTGACCACCACAAAATGGGTGGCACCCAGCTTTTTCGCCGTTAGCGCCGTATCGACCACCAGCGTATAGTCGGCATGAACAAACGCCTCTTTACTGCCCGCCTCACGCCGCGTTGTCCCGAGGCAGCAAAAGGCGATATCGATGGGATCCTGCACCTGCGCCAGTGCGTCGGTCAGCTGTGGATCGTGAGGATTAAAGACGCCAGAAATGTCCGCCAGCGGTCGACGTGTCGGGGCCGCAATGTAGTTCACCCTGCGATCCTGGATCAGCAGCCGCAGCAGATGATCGCCCACCAGCCCGGTTGCCCCCGTAATCAATACCTGACTCATTTCATCCCCTTTACAGAATAGTCCGTTTGCGAACTCAGCATGGTCAACCACACTTAGAAGTCTGTTACCGGTAAGTATTTACCACAAACGGGAAAAAAACAGTCTGAAGCGAAAACAACGGAGGAAGCATGGGTAAAAAAATCGCAGTCCTGATTACCGACGAGTTTGAAGATTCAGAATTCACCTCACCTGCTGAGGCGTTCCGCAAGGCGGGACATGAGGTCATCACCATTGAGAAAGAGGCGGGAAAAACGGTGAAAGGCCATAAGGGCGAGGCCAGCGTGACCATCGATGAGACCATCGATAACGTCAGCCCGTCTGATTTTGATGCCCTGCTGTTACCCGGCGGTCATTCACCGGACTCCCTGCGCGGCGACGAGCGCTTCGTAACGTTCACCCGCGATTTTGTCTCCACCGGAAAACCGGTCTTTGCTATCTGCCACGGTCCGCAACTGCTTATCAGCGCGGATGTGGTGCGCGGGCGTAAACTCACTGCCGTGAAACCGATCGTTGTCGATCTGAAAAACGCGGGGGCCGAGTTTTACGATCAGGAGGTGGTCAACGACAAAGACCAGCTGATCACCAGCCGAACCCCGGACGATCTGCCGGCGTTCAACCGCGAAGCGCTACGCCTGCTCGGCGCGTAGCCAGTGCAGCTTTTTGCCAAAGCCCAGCGTGTTGTCGGTAAATTTCAGCTCATCAAGGCGGATTTCCCACACCGGGGCTTTTAAGGCGGCGGCTACCGGAAAGCGGCGCGTGTAGTGCTTACGGCGCGCGTCGCTCTCTTCACCATCCAGACGACGGATCTCCCCTTTAAACTGCACCCCACGGATCAGTGCCACCGTTTTAGGCTGACCGTTAACTGTCCCTGCCACCTTCGCCTGCTGACCGGTCATCTGCGCATGGCGCGTTTTATCTTCACTCATCACATAAAACGCAACGCGCTCAGGGTCATAATAGTAAAACGCATTCGCGCACCACATTTCACCGTCGTCATACACGCACCAGGTGACAACATGCTGTTTCGCCAGCCAGCGGTTAATGGCAGCCAGAGTTTCCATTTTCGTTCTCTCTCATGCTATGGTGCGTTCACCTTAACATACTGAATCTGTTTACCGTGTGCTGGTTTCTCTATCTTGTCCGTACCGCCGATAACGCTCTCTACACCGGGATCACGACCGATGTGGCGCGGCGTTTTCTTCAGCATCAAACGGGAAAAGGGGCAAAAGCGCTGCGGGGGAAAGGAGAATTGACGCTCGCCTTTTCTGCCCCCGTGGGTGACAGATCGCTGGCGTTAAGAGTGGAATACCGCATTAAGCAGTTAACGAAGCGCCAGAAAGAGCGCCTCGTCACCGGAGACGGATCGTTTGAGGCGCTGTGTGAAAGCCTGATTAGAAGCGATTAAAATGGTCGTGATACTCCACGAGGCCATTTACGCCGTTGAGCGCGTCATCCGCCAGACGGTGCACCTGGAAGGCAGTTTCGGTTCCCGGCCAGCGACAGCGGAGATCGTACTGCGCCGCCGGCTCGAAGCCCAGGCGACCATAGAAAGCAGGATCGCCCAGCGTCACCACCGCGGCATAGCCAAACTCATTGAGCGAGTCCAGCCCTTCATACACCAGCTGACGTGCCAGCCCTTGTCCACGATAGTGTTCATCTACCGCCAGCGGCGCCATTCCTACCCACTGTAATTCTTCACCCTGAACGGTTACCGGGCTGAAGGCAACGTAGCCCACCACCTGACCTTCGTCATCGGTGGCAACCAGCCCCAGCGTGATCAGGCCGTCTTCGCGGAGATCGTGGACCAGTTGGGCTTCTGCGTCGCTCGCAAAAGAGCGGCGTAACAACGCATCGATACCCGGTGCATCAATCCCAATTTCGACTCGAATCAGCATGGCTCACCTACTGAAGTATGTTTACTGTCAGGCGGGTTTTTCAGCCCGGCCTCAACGAAATCTGCCATTTGCATTAACATCACGCGCAGCGCTTTTGGCATCTGCTCCAGCTCAATGGCATCCATTAAATTTTTGACGTACAGACCCAGTTCCGTATCGCCTTCAATGACCAGACGGCGCTGGAAAAAGAGGGTATCCGGATCCTGCTTACGCGCGGCGATCATCAGCAGATCGCAGGCGTCGGCGCTAAAGCTCACATCCGCGTCGGCGGACTGGCGCACAATCAGCTGGTCATTCTCGACGGAGGTAAACCAGCGCAGACCGATATCACGCACTTCAATGCTTAACCAGCGGCCTTCCAGGAACGCCAGTTCGCCTTCCTGCAGCGCCTGGCGGAACTGCCAGCTCAGGAGCTGCTCCAGCACCTGACGTTTAAGCGCGAACGGCGCCAGTTTTACCGGCACGCTCAGCATTGATGGACCAAATTGTACGAGACGTGAACGCAGTTTATCCAGCACGAGCTTTACTCCCTGATAGCGATAGTCCGGGTATTTTGCCATATCCGGAGGAGAACATAGCGGCGTAAATCAACAAACCGTCGTCCGGTGTACCTCATTATTGGTGCCATCAATACGCCATTAGCTGCCTTAAATCAAAAATTGTCGCGTATGGGTTAATTAAAATCCCAGCTCGTTAACATTTTTGCTCTCGACGACATCAGGATAAATTATGGAGCTGCTCTGCCCTGCCGGAAACCTTCCGGCGCTTAAGGCGGCCATCGAAAATGGGGCCGATGCGGTCTATATCGGGCTGAAAGATGATACTAACGCCCGCCATTTTGCTGGCCTCAACTTTACGGAGAAAAAGCTTCAGGAAGCCGTTAACTTCGTACATCAGCACCGCCGCAAATTGCATATTGCCATCAATACCTTTGCCCATCCTGATGGCTATGCCCGCTGGCAGCGCGCAGTGGATATGGCAGCACAGCTGGGTGCCGATGCGCTGATTCTGGCCGATCTCGCCATGCTAGAGTATGCGGCAGAACGCTATCCTCATATTGAGCGCCATGTCTCTGTTCAGGCCTCTGCCACCAACGAAGAGGCGATACGTTTTTATCATCAAAATTTTGACGTGGCCCGGGTGGTTTTACCGCGCGTGCTCTCTATTCATCAGGTTAAGCAACTCGCGCGCGTCACGCCAGTGCCGCTGGAAGTTTTTGCCTTTGGTAGCCTGTGCATCATGGCTGAAGGCCGCTGCTATCTCTCCTCGTATTTAACCGGTGAATCCCCTAATACCGTTGGCGCATGCTCGCCTGCCCGCTTTGTTCGCTGGCAGCAAACGCCACAGGGGTTGGAATCTCGCCTGAATGAGGTACTGATTGACCGCTATCAGGACGGTGAAAACGCTGGCTACCCGACGCTGTGCAAAGGCCGCTATCTGGTTGACGGCGAGCGTTATCACGCGCTGGAAGAACCCACCAGCCTCAACACGCTGGAACTGCTGCCGGAACTGCTGGCCGCTAATATTGCCTCAGTGAAGATTGAAGGTCGCCAGCGCAGCCCGGCCTACGTCAGTCAGGTGGCGAAAGTCTGGCGTCAGGCCATTGACCGCTGCATGGCAGATCCGCAGAACTACGCCCCGCAATCGGCCTGGATGGAGACGCTCGGCGCAATGTCTGAAGGCACCCAAACCACGCTTGGCGCGTATCACCGTAAATGGCAGTGAGATAACCATGAAATATTCATTAGGACCGGTGCTCTACTACTGGCCAAAAGAGACGCTGGAAGATTTTTATCAACAGGCCGCGACGAGCAGCGCCGATGTGATTTACCTTGGCGAAGCGGTATGCAGCAAGCGCCGTGCCACCAAAGCAGGCGACTGGCTGGAGATGGCGAAAAGCCTGGCCGGGAGCGGCAAACAGGTGGTGCTCTCTACGCTGGCGCTGGTACAGGCCTCATCTGAACTGGGTGAGTTGAAGCGCTACGTGGAGAACGGCGAGTTTCTGCTGGAGGCCAGCGATCTGGGCGTGGTGAACATGTGCGCCGAACGCAAGCTGCCGTTTGTCGCGGGCCATGCATTGAACTGCTATAACGCCGTGACCCTGCGCCTGCTGCTGAAACAGGGGATGACGCGCTGGTGCATGCCGGTAGAGCTGTCGCGTGACTGGCTGGTAAACCTCCTGAACCAGTGTGACGAGCTGGGTATTCGCAACCAGTTTGAAGTGGAAGTGTTGAGCTATGGTCATCTGCCGCTGGCGTACTCTGCCCGCTGCTTCACTGCCCGCTCTGAAGATCGCCCGAAAGACGAGTGCGAAACCTGCTGCATCAAGTACCCGAACGGACGCAGCATGCTGTCGCAGGAGAATCAGCAGGTGTTTTTCCTGAACGGCATTCAGACCATGAGTGGTTATGTGTATAACCTTGGTAACGAGCTGGCGTCGATGGACGGACTGGTGGACATGGTGCGTCTGTCCCCGCTGGACACCAGCGTGTTTGCCATGCTGGATGCTTTTCGCGCCAATGAAAACGGCGCATCGCCGCTGCCGCTGACGGCAAACAGTGACTGTAACGGCTACTGGAAGCGGCTGGCCGGACTGGAGCTGCAGGCCTGAAAAAGGCTCACTTTGTTAACAACGGTTATCATTATTTAATGCAGTATTAAAGATTGACCGTCGACAAAGTGAGCTGTTATGACTGACAAAACCCTTCCGTTTTCGGTGCTGGATCTGGCGCCGATCCCACAAGGCTCCTCGGCAAGAGAAGCCTTTTCGCACTCTCTCGATCTGGCTCAACTGGCCGAAAAGCGTGGCTATCACCGTTACTGGCTGGCGGAGCATCACAACATGGTCGGCATCGCCAGCGCAGCAACGTCTGTGCTGATTGGCTACCTGGCCGCGAACACCACCACCCTGCACCTGGGATCCGGTGGCGTGATGCTGCCAAACCATGCTCCTCTGGTGATCGCCGAGCAGTTTGGTACGCTGAATACCCTCTACCCGGGCCGTATTGATTTAGGCCTTGGCCGTGCGCCGGGCAGCGACCAGCCCACCATGCGCGCCCTGCGTCGCCATATGAGCGGTGACATCGACAATTTTCCGCGTGATGTGGCTGAACTGGTGGACTGGTTCGATGCGCGTGACCCGAACCCGCACGTGCGCCCGGTGCCGGGCTATGGCGAGAAGATCCCGGTATGGCTGTTAGGCTCAAGTCTTTATAGCGCGCAGCTTGCTGCACAGCTGGGGCTGCCCTTCGCGTTCGCCTCCCACTTCGCACCGGATATGCTGCATCAGGCGCTGCATCTCTACCGCACGAACTTCAAACCTTCTGAAAGGCTGGAGAAACCGTACGCGATGGTGTGTATCAATATCATTGCCGCCGACAGCAATCGCGATGCGGAATTCCTGTTTACCTCCATGCAGCAGGCGTTTGTGAAGCTGCGTCGCGGTGAGACCGGCCAGCTTCCACCGCCGGTGGAGAATATGCATCAGCTGTGGTCAGCTTCCGAGCAGTATGGTGTTCAACAGGCTCTGAGCATGTCGCTGGTGGGAGATAAAGCGAAGGTGCGTCACGGGCTTGAGGCGGTGCTGCGCGAAACGCAGGCTGATGAGATTATGGTTAACGGCCAGATTTTCGATCATCAGGCGCGTTTGCACTCGTTTGAGCTGGCGATGCAGGTGAAAGAGGAGTTGGTGGGGTAGTTTTTTTGCCCGGTGGCGCTTCGCTTACCGGGCCTACGGGATCGCGTAGGCCGGATAAGGCGTAGCCGCCATCCGGCACAAAAACTTACTGATATACCGGCAACAGATTAAAGCTCGACAGCACGTGGACCAGCGCGTTACCAACACCAAACACCAGAATCAGTGCAATCATCGGTTTACCGCCCCAGACGCGGAATTTCGGGCTACCGAAGCGCTGACGGGATTTACGCGCCAGCAGCGCCGGCACAATTGCCGCCCAGATGGTAGCCGCCAGACCGGCATAACCAATGGCGTACAGGAAGCCGTTCGGCCACAGCAGGCCGCCCACCATCGGTGGCAGGAAGGTCAGCAGTGCGGTTTTGAAGCGCCCCATCGCGGAGTCATCAAAGCCAAACAGGTCCGCCAGATAGTCAAACAGGCCGAGCGTCACGCCGAGGAAAGAGCTCGCAACCGCAAAGTTGGAGAATACCACCAGCAGCAGATCCAGACTGCGGCTGTTCAGTACACCGCTCAGCGCCTGCACCAGCACATCTATATTCCCGCCCTTCTGCGCAATGCCGATAAACTCAGGACGCGGGATGTTGCCCATCGTCCCCAGCAGCCAAATCACATACAGCCCCAGCGCCAGCAGCGTACCGTAAACCAGGCACTTGACGATTGTCCGCGGGTCTTTGCCGTAGTACTTCATCAGGCTCGGTACGTTGCCGTGGTAGCCAAACGACGCCAGACAGAACGGCAGGGTCATCAGCAGATACGGCGTGTACGACGTATTGGTTTCAGCCACGTTAAACAGTGTTGACGGGGTAACGTGCCCCAGCAGGCTACCGAAGGTCAGAAAGAAAGTGATGACCTTTGCGCCCAGTACGATGGCCGTCATCCGGCTCACCGCTTTGGTACTCATCCAGACGATAAACGCGACACCCAGCGCAAAGCACAACCCGGCCAGACGCGCCGGAACGTGCAGCGACATCTCCGAAAAGGTGTGATGCAGAATCGAGCCGCTTGCTGAGATGTACGCGTAGGTCAGGATGTAGAGCACAAACGCGATGGAAAGGCCGTTCACCAGGTTCCAGCCTTTACCCAGCAGATCTTTCGTGATGGTGTCGAAGCTGGAGCCAATGCGGTAGTTCAGGTTGGCTTCAAGGATCATCAGCCCTGAATGGAGCATACAGAACCAGGTGAAGACCAGCGCAGCCAGCGACCAGAAGAACCACGCACCGGACATGACCACTGGCAGGGAGAACATCCCGGCACCAATAATGGTTCCGCCGATGATCACCACGCCGCCAAGCAGCGAAGGTGACGTTTGGGTGGTGGTTAGTGTCGCCATACAGCCATATCTCCAGTCAAAAATGTGGTTTGCATTTTAATGTGCTGCACTGTACCAGTACAAGAGTACAAAGGAAATAAAAAAAGCCCCGATAGTCTTTATCGGGGCTGTATATATTACTTTACGTCAGAAACGAAAGGCTTACGCGTCACCGAAACGACGACGGCTGGTGCCTTCTTCACGACGTGGGCCACGGCTATCACGGCGTTCACCGGAGAAACGACGACCTTCACCACCGCGACCTTCGCTACGACCGCCTTCACGACGCTCGCCACCGAAACCGCGACCACCGCCACGACGTTCGCCGCCACGGTCAGGACGTGGCTGTGCATCGCCCAGCAGCTGCATGTTCATCGGCTTGTTCAGGATGCGGGTGCGAGTAAAGTGCTGCAGTACTTCACCCGGCATGCCTTTTGGCAGCTCGATGGTGGAGTGAGATGCGAACAGCTTGATGTTACCGATGTAACGGCTGCTGATGTCGCCTTCGTTCGCGATCGCGCCAACGATATGACGAACTTCAACACCATCATCACGGCCCACTTCAATGCGGTACAGTTCCATTTCGCCAGCGTCACGACGCTCACGACGTGGACGGTCTTCGCCACCACGCTCTGAACGGTCACCACGTGGGCCACGATCGTTACGGTCACCACGGCGTTCGAAGCGATCGTCACGATCGCGGAACTCACGACGAGGACGCATCGGTGCATCTGGTGGCACGATCAGGGTACGTTCGCCCTGTGCCATCTTCAGCAGTGCTGCAGCCAGCGTTTCGATATCCAGCTCTTCGCCTTCAGCGGTCGGCTGAATCTGCGCCAGCAGCGCACGGTACTGATCCAGATCGCTGCTTTCCAGCTGCTGCTGGACTTTCGCGGCGAATTTTTCCAGACGGCGTTTGCCCAGCAGTTCTGCGTTTGGCAGCTCCGCTTCCGGAATGGTCAGCTTCATGGTGCGTTCAATGTTACGCAGCAGACGGCGCTCGCGGTTCTCAACGAACAGCAGGGCACGACCCGCACGACCTGCACGACCGGTACGGCCGATACGGTGAACGTAAGACTCGGAGTCCATTGGGATGTCGTAGTTTACAACCAGGCTGATACGCTCAACGTCCAGACCACGTGCTGCCACGTCGGTTGCAATCAGGATATCCAGACGACCGTCTTTCAGACGCTCCAGCGTCTGCTCACGCAGAGCCTGGTTCATGTCGCCATTCAGCGCTGCGCTGTTGTAGCCGTTACGCTCCAGGGCTTCAGCCACTTCCAGGGTCGCGTTTTTGGTACGAACGAAGATAATCGCCGCATCAAAATCTTCCGCTTCCAGGAAACGCACCAGCGCTTCGTTTTTGCGCATGCCGTACACAGACCAGTAGCTCTGGCTGATGTCCGGGCGAGTGGTAACGCTGGACTGAATGCGCACTTCCTGCGGCTCTTTCATGAAGCGGCGGGTAATGCGACGGATTGCTTCTGGCATGGTGGCAGAGAACAGAGCGGTCTGGTGACCTTCCGGGATCTGCGCCATGATGGTTTCTACGTCTTCGATGAAGCCCATACGCAGCATTTCGTCGGCTTCATCCAGTACCAGACCGCTCAGTTTAGAGAGATCCAGTGTACCGCGCTTCAGGTGATCCAGCAGACGGCCCGGCGTACCGACAACAATCTGTGGGCCCTGGCGCAGGGCGCGTAACTGCACGTCATAACGCTGGCCGCCGTACAGGGCTACCACGTTTACGCCGCGCATGTGTTTAGAGAATTCCGTCATCGCTTCCGCAACCTGAACCGCCAGTTCACGGGTTGGAGCCAGGACGAGGATCTGCGGTGCACGCAGGTCCGGATCAATGTTGTTCAGCAGCGGCAGCGAGAATGCTGCGGTTTTGCCGCTACCAGTCTGGGCCATGCCCAGCACGTCACGACCAGAGAGCAGATGTGGGATACATTCTGCCTGGATCGGAGATGGTTTTTCGTAACCGAGATCGTTAAGAGCTTCAAGGATAGGAGCCTTCAGGCCCAGATCTGCAAAAGTGGTTTCGAATTCAGCCATGTAGTACGAGTGCCTCAATGTCAATGGCGGCCAGTCTACTTAGCTCATCGTGAAAATGATCTGCAATTTTCATTGAAAAGTGTGAACCGGCTCAAATTAGGTGTATTGACGAACAACAACGCCCTCACCAGTGAAGGTGATGGCAATCAAAAAGATTACGGGCTGATGTTTATGTCGTCAGCTATTGCTGGTCCGATTCTGCCAGGTCATCTTGCTCCTGGCCCAAGAGCGATAATTCCAACAATGCATAACGGTGCTCAACGAAGTTGTGTACGTTGTTAGCAACCGCTAATTTGAACAGTGCCGTAGCGCTGTCCTTATCCCCCAGACTTAGGTAGTACTTACCTAAATAGAAGTTGGTTTCACTGAGATGCTCAGCGAGCGAGGTGTTATCCGTTGCGTCCGCCTTGAGGCGTTCCATCAGCGTTGCTTCGCTAATGTTGCCCAGGTAGAACTCGACAATGTTCCATCCCCACTGTTCCTTGTCCGATTTGTCGAAGCGCTGTTTCAGTGCCTCTTTTGCCTGCTTCTCATCGAGCTTCTGCTCAACGATGTAAAGCCACAGGCTACGGAAAGGATCATTAGGATCGTCTTGATAAAACGCCAGCAGATCATCTTGCGCTAACTTATCACGACCGCCGTAATACAATGCGATACCGCGATTCAAGTGCGCGTAGTTGTAAGTTGGATCAAGCTCAAGTACAGAATCAAACGCTTCATAGGCAGCATCAAAATTGCCTGCCTGCGTTAAATAAATGCCTAAGTAATTGAATACTTCAGGCATATCAGGTCGGATAGCCAGCGCTTGTGAGAAATCATTTCGCGCTAATGCCCTCAGACCGAGACTATCATACAACACTCCGCGCTCATATAAAAGCTGTGCGCGTTCGTCATCGGTTAAAGCCCGACTGGCAAGAATTTGTTCCATGCGTGCCAGAATCACTTCCTGCTGCAAAGTCGGTTGCAATGGCACTGCGAGGACTTCGCTCTTACGCCAGGCAGAGTTGCTGCATCCTGCCAGCGTTAAAGCTGTCGCAACGAAACACCAGCGCAAAAAAGGCTTCATTTCCCACTCCCGAAGACAACTATTGGATGAACGTCCTGTCCCCCGGCGGCTTAACAAGGCGTCCTGCCTGATAATGGCCCTCCGCGATGCGGAGGGCAAATGGCAACCTTACTCGCCTTGCTGTTCTGCTGCCGGTGCTTCTGGCGCAGCAGCTGGCTGAGACTGCTCGGTTGCTTCTTTAATGCTCAGACGGATACGGCCCTGGCGGTCAACTTCCAGAACTTTAACCGGTACTTCCTGACCCATCTGCAGGTAATCGGTCACTTTCTCAACGCGCTTGTCAGCGATTTGAGAGATGTGTACCAGACCTTCTTTACCGCCACCGATGGCAACGAACGCGCCAAAGTCAACGATACGGGTCACTTTACCATTGTAGATACGGCCCACTTCGATTTCTGCAGTGATTTCTTCGATGCGACGAATCGCGAATTTCGCTTTTTCGCCGTCGGTCGCTGCGATCTTCACCGTACCGTCATCTTCGATTTCAATGGTGGTGCCGGTCTCTTCGGTTAGCGCACGGATCACGGAACCGCCCTTACCGATAACATCTTTGATCTTGTCTGGATTGATCTTGATGGTGTGAATACGCGGAGCGAATTCGGAGATATCACCGCGTGGCGCGTTGATAGCCTGTTCCATCACGCCCAGGATGTGCAGACGCGCACCTTTTGCCTGGTTCAGAGCAACCTGCATGATCTCTTTGGTGATGCCTTCAATTTTGATATCCATCTGCAGTGCAGAGATACCGTCGCGGGAACCCGCCACTTTGAAGTCCATATCGCCCAGGTGGTCTTCGTCGCCCAGAATGTCAGACAGAACAACAAAGTTGTCGCCCTCTTTCACCAGACCCATTGCGATACCCGCAACGGCGGCTTTGATTGGCACGCCTGCATCCATCAGCGCCAGAGAGGCACCACACACGGAAGCCATGGAAGAAGAACCGTTGGATTCGGTGATTTCAGAAACCACACGAACGGTGTACGGGAATTTGTCTGCGTCTGGCATCACTGCCAGCACGCCGCGCTTCGCCAGACGACCGTGACCAATTTCACGACGCTTAGGCGAACCCACCATACCGGTTTCCCCTACGGAGTACGGAGGGAAGTTATAGTGGAACAGGAAGCTGTCAGTGCGCTCGCCCATCAGCTCGTCGATGATCTGTGCGTCACGTGCAGTACCCAGGGTCGCGGTAACCAGCGCCTGCGTTTCGCCACGGGTGAACAGCGCAGAACCGTGAGTACGTGGCAGTACGCCAGTACGCACGTCCAGACCACGGATCATGTCTTTTTCACGGCCATCAATACGCGGCTCGCCAGCCAGTACGCGGCTACGAACAACGTTTTTCTCGATTGCGTGCAAAATTTCGCTCAGCTCGTTAGCGTCCAGCGTTTCGTCTTCAGCAACCAGCGTGGCGATGGTTTCGTCTTTGATCACGTCAACCTGAGCATAACGCTCCTGCTTGTCGGTGATACGGTACGCATCGCTCAGACGCGCTTCAGCCAGTGCAGCAACGCGTGCGTTCAGCGCGTCGTTAGCGGCTTCAGGCTGCCAGTCCCAACGTGGTTTACCGGCTTCTTTCACCAGCTCGTTGATGTTCTGGATAACAACCTGCTGTTGGTCGTGGCCGAAGACCACAGCGCCCAGCATCTGGTCTTCGCTCAGCAGCTCTGCTTCAGACTCAACCATCAGAACGGCGGCTTCCGTACCGGCAACAACCAGGTCCAGCTTACTTTCTTTCAGCTCTTCCTGAGTCGGGTTCAGCACGTACTGGTCGTTGATGTAACCAACGCGCGCGGCACCGATAGGACCATTGAATGGAATACCGGACAGAGACAGCGCAGCGGAGGCACCGATCATCGCAACGATATCCGGGTTAACCTGTGGGTTAACGGAAACCACGGTCGCGATAACCTGCACTTCGTTTACGAAGCCTTCCGGGAACAGCGGACGAACCGGGCGGTCAATCAGACGCGCGATCAGGGTTTCGCCTTCGCTTGGACGGCCTTCACGACGGAAGAAGCCACCCGGGATTTTACCGGCAGCGTAAGTACGCTCCTGGTAGTTAACGGTCAGTGGGAAGAAGTCCTGACCTGGTTTAGCTTTTTTCTGGCCAACAACGGTCACGAATACCGCGGTGTCATCCATGCTTACCATAACGGCAGCAGTAGCCTGACGTGCCATCATGCCGGTTTCCAGCGTGACGGTATGCTGACCATACTGGAATTTACGAACGATCGGATTCAGCAAAATTCTGTCCTTTCTTAAATGTTTGACAGCACACCACCGGTGTGCTGACGATTTAACCCGACCTTCTTCGCATCCTCGCGACTAATGACAACCAACACCCCCATGGGTGAAGCCTCTCATTAGCCGCGCGAACCTCTGCAAGGAAGATCATTTATAGCAACAATACAATAGTTTCCAGTGAATTGCTGCGGTCCGGTTGAAAAAAGGGGCCATCAGGCCCCCTTTTCTGAAACTCGCAAGACTTAGCGACGCAGACCCAGACGCTCGATCAGCGCGGAGTAACGTGCAACATCTTTACGTTTCAGGTAGTCGAGCAGTTTACGACGCTGAGAAACCATACGCAGCAGACCACGACGGCTGTGGTGATCTTTTTTGTGCTCTGCAAAGTGACCCTGCAGGTGGTTAATCTGTGCAGTCAGCAGTGCAACCTGAACTTCGGTAGAACCGCTGTCGTTAGTACCACGACCAAACTCAGAAACGATTTTAGCTTTAGCTTCAACGCTTAGAGACATTTTCAAACTCCAAAGTATAAAGAATGTAAGGATGCCGATCTCTAATTCAGCGATCCCCGTATACGCCCCACAAAATTGTTAAACAATTTGCCGGACGTTAAGCCGCGATATTCTACTCGCCTCACCGGTTTACCGCAAGGTGAGCTGATATCGCCGTCAGCCTTCGACCGGGTATTCCACCACCAGACGGCGGGGCGCAACGCGTCCTTCACCGTCCATTTCACCCATGCCGATAAACTTACCGTCATCCCCTTCGGTCACGCGTACCAGGCCTTCCAGCGGTGCATTCGTGGTCCGAACCGGGTTTCCGTTCTTAAAGTAAACGGACGATGTTAAAGGAAGATTAACAACCGGGAAGTCTGCCGCCGGGCTGTCCATCGGCATCAGCAGCGGGTCAAGCAAATCTGCCGCGGCAACACCCTGCGCTTGCGCCTGTTCAACCAGCGCGTGCAGATGCTCAAGGGTCACCATCCGCTCAACCGGATATTTACTGACGGCCAGGCGACGCAGGTAGATAACATGCGCACCGCAGCCCAGCTTCTCGCCGAGGTCGTCGATAATGGTGCGAATATAGGTGCCTTTCGAACAGTGCACTTCCAGCTCCAGTTCGTTACCCTCGTGGCGAATAAAGAGCAGTTCATACACGGTGATCGGTCGGGCTTCACGCGGCACTTCAATACCCTGGCGCGCATATTCGTAGAGCTTTTTACCCTGATATTTCAGTGCAGAATACATCGACGGCACCTGCAGCGTATCGCCACGGAAGCTCTCCAGCGCCGCATCCAGTTGCTCTGCGCTAAACGTCACAGGACGCTCTTCCACCACCTGACCATCGGCATCGGAGGTGTCCGTGCGCTGGCCCAGCCTGGCGATAACGCGATAACGCTTATCGGAATCCAGCAGGTACTGAGAAAACTTTGTTGCCTCCCCCAGGCAGATGGGCAGCATGCCCGTCGCCAGGGGGTCCAGCGCGCCTGTATGGCCCGCACGGTTGGCATTATAAATACGCTTCACTTTTTGCAGCACGTCGTTGCTGGATGCGCCCTGGGGTTTATCCAGCAGCAGCACACCATGCACGTCGCGGCCACGACGACGAGGACGACTCATCAGTCCTCCTTGCTGTCGTCCGCCGGGTTAACACGACGTTCGTCGTCATGTTTCACCACGCTGGTCACCAGGTTGGACATACGCATACCTTCGACCAGGGAGTTGTCGTAGAAGAAGGTCAGCTCAGGCACGATACGCAGACGCATCGCTTTGCCGAGCAGAGAGCGGATGAAACCAGAGGCTTCCTGCAACGCTTTAATGCCATTTTTCACTGCTGCTTCGTCCTGATCGTTCAGGAACGTCACGAACACTTTGGCATACGCGAGGTCACGGGACATCTCCACGCCGGACACGGTGGTCATCATGCCCACACGCGGATCTTTAATTTCGCGTTGCAGAATGAGCGCGATCTCTTTCTGCATTTCCTGCGCTACGCGCTGCGGGCGACCAAATTCTTTCGCCATAATAAATTCTCCAGACAAAAAAGGGGCTAAAGCCCCTTTTTAAAATTATTGCCGGGTGGCACGAGGCGATCCCGGCCGACATATGGACCTATCCCAACAGGATTAGTCGATGCTGCGTTGGATCTCGATGATTTCGAACACTTCGATCATATCGCCAACGCGAACGTCGTTGTAGTTCTTCACGCCGATACCACATTCCATGCCGTTACGGACTTCGTTAACGTCATCTTTGAAGCGGCGCAGAGATTCCAGCTCGCCTTCGTAGATAACCACGTTGTCACGCAGTACGCGGATTGGGTTGTGACGCTTGATGGTACCTTCGGTAACCATACAGCCCGCGATCGCACCGAATTTCGGCGATTTGAACACATCGCGCACTTCGGCCAGACCGATGATCTGCTGTTTCAGCTCTGGAGACAGCATACCGCTCATCGCTGCTTTCACTTCGTCGATCAGGTTATAGATGACGGAGTAGTAACGCAGATCCAGGCTTTCTGCTTCGATCACGCGGCGAGCAGACGCGTCAGCACGCACGTTGAAGCCAACCAGAATGGCGTTAGAGGCAGCCGCCAGGGTTGCGTCGGTTTCGGTGATACCACCTACGCCAGAACCGATGATCTTCACTTTAACTTCGTCAGTAGACAGTTTCAGCAAGGAGTCGGAGATCGCTTCCACAGAACCCTGAACGTCAGCTTTCAGTACGACGTTCACTTCGTGAACTTCGCCTTCAGCCATGTTCGCGAACATGTTCTCGAGTTTAGATTTCTGCTGACGAGCCAGTTTAACTTCACGGAATTTGCCCTGACGGTACAGTGCAACTTCACGCGCTTTCTTCTCGTCACGCACAACGGTCACTTCGTCACCGGCAGCCGGCACACCGGACAGACCGAGGATTTCCACTGGAATGGACGGACCTGCTTCCAGCACTTCCTGACCCAGTTCGTTACGCATCGCACGAACACGACCGTATTCGAAACCACACAGGACGATATCGCCTTTATGCAGTGTACCTTCGCGAACCAGAACGGTAGCCACCGGGCCACGGCCTTTATCCAGGAAGGATTCGATAACCGCGCCGCTCGCCATACCGTTACGGATCGCTTTCAGCTCCAGAACTTCAGCCTGCAGCAGGATCGCGTCCAGCAGCTCGTCGATACCAGTACCTGCTTTCGCAGATACGTGTACGAACTGGCTTTCACCGCCCCACTCTTCTGGCAGGATGCCGTACTGGGACAGTTCGTTTTTAACACGATCTGGATCCGCTTCTGGCTTATCGATCTTGTTCACTGCAACCACAACCGGCACACCCGCCGCTTTCGCGTGCTGGATAGCTTCGATGGTCTGTGGCATGACGCCATCGTCTGCAGCAACAACCAGAACAACGATATCTGTCGCCTGAGCACCACGAGCACGCATTGAGGTAAACGCGGCGTGGCCTGGGGTATCCAGGAAGGTGATCATACCGTTGTCGGTTTCTACGTGATATGCACCGATGTGCTGGGTAATACCACCCGCTTCACCGGAGGCTACTTTCGTAGAACGAATGTAGTCGAGCAGAGAGGTTTTACCGTGGTCAACGTGACCCATGATGGTCACAACTGGCGCACGCGGTTCTGCCGCAGCACCGGTATCACGGTCGCTCATTACTGCTTCTTCCAGCTCGTTTTCACGACGCAGGATAACTTTGTGTCCCATCTCTTCGGCAACCAGCTGTGCGGTTTCCTGGTCGATCACCTGGTTGATGGTCGCCATTGCGCCCAGTTTCATCATCGCTTTGATGACCTGAGAGCCTTTAACCGCCATTTTGTTCGCCAGATCGCCAACGGTGATGGTTTCGCCGATCACAACGTCACGGTTAACGGCCTGAGCAGGCTTCTGGAAGCCCTGCTGCAGGGAAGAACCTTTACGCTGTTTGCCGCCTTTACCGCCACGCACGGCTGCACGCGCTTCTTCACGGTCAGCTTTAGACTCGGCGTGTTTGTTGCCTTTTTTCGCCGGACGCGCTGCTTTCGCATTGCGACCACGGCCACGGCCGCCTTCTACTTCACGGTCGTTATCATCTTCAGCCTGACGCGCGTGCTGAGAAGTGGTCACGTGATAGTCGCTGGTATCTTCAGACTGCTCAGCGGTATCAATACCGTTCTTCTCGTTTTCTTCTGCCATACGGCGCGCTTCTTCAGCCACACGACGCGCTTCTTCTTCAAGCTTGCGGCGTGCTTCTTCTTCGGCTTTACGCTTCAGTTCGGCAGCTTCATTTTCACGACGGGCTTTTTCAGCCTGGGCGGTTTTGGTCATTTCGTCTGTCTGTTGATTGCTCACTTTGTCTTTTTCCGCAGCTTCACGCTTCACTTTTTCACTTGCGTCGCGTTTCGCTTTTTCTGCGGCCTCACGTTCAGCTTTTAATTCTGCCTCACGTTTGGCAGTTGCTTCTGCCTCACGCTGAGCTTGTTCTTCCGCTTCACGCTGTGCCTGCTCTTCCGCGGCAAGGCGCTCTGCCTCTTGCGGATCACGTTTTACAAAGGTGCGCGTCTTGCGGACTTCAATTTGTACCGATTTACTTTTGCCACCGGTACCTGGAATATTCAACGTGCTGCGCGTTTTGCGCTGCAGCGTCAGCTTGTCAGGCGCAGAGCCGTGTTCACGGTTGAGGTGCGCTAACAAGGTTTGTTTTTCGTTTGCCGTCACTGAGTCATCAGCGGTCTTCGGGATCCCTGCATCAGCAAATTGCTGTACCAGGCGGTCCACGGAGGTCTGAATCTCAGCAGCCAGCGATTTTACAGTTACATCAGTCATGCTGTTCCTTCCTGCTACAGTTTATTACGCTTCGTCGCCGAACCAGCAAATATTACGTGCGGCCATGATGAGTTCGCCGGCTTTCTCGTCGGTTAAACCTTCGATATCAGCCAGGTCATCAACGCCTTGCTCAGCGAGATCTTCCAGCGTACAAACACCACGGGCAGCCAGCTTGAACGCAATCGCACGATCAAGACCTTCCAGATTCAGCAGGTCATCAGCCGGCTTTTTATCGCCAAGGCTTTCTTCCTGAGCCAGTGCCAGGGTGGTCAGTGCGTTTTTAGCGCGTTCACGCAGGGCTTCAACGGTTGGTTCATCCAGACCGTCAATTTCCAGCAGCTCTTTCATTGGCACATAGGCCAGTTCTTCCAGCGTAGAGAAACCTTCTTCTACCAGAACCGTGGCGAACTCTTCGTCAATGTCCAGGTATTTCGTGAAGGTATCGATCGCCGCATGGGCTTCAGCCTGATGCTTGGCCTGCAGGTCATCAACGGTCATCACGTTGAGTTCCCAGCCGCTCAGCTGTGACGCCAGGCGTACGTTCTGACCGTTACGGCCGATTGCCTGCGCCAGGTTACCCGCTTCAACAGCGATATCCATGGTGTGTTTGTCTTCGTCAACAACGATAGACGCAACATCCGCCGGAGCCATTGCGTTGATCACGAACTGCGCCGGGTTGTCATCCCACAGAACGATATCGATACGTTCGCCGCCCAGCTCGGTAGAGACCGCCTGAACACGCGCACCACGCATACCGACGCAAGCACCGACCGGGTCGATACGCTTGTCGTTGGTTTTCACCGCAATTTTCGCACGGGAGCCCGGATCGCGAGCCGCCGCTTTAATTTCGATAACTTCTTCGCCGATTTCCGGCACTTCGATACGGAACAGTTCAACCAGCATTTCTGGTTTAGAACGGGTCACGAACAGCTGTGCACCACGCGCTTCAGGGCGAACGGCATACAGCACACCACGGATACGGTCGCCAGGGCGGAAGTTTTCACGCGGCAGCATGTCTTCACGGAGAATCACAGCTTCAGCGTTGCCCGGCATCCCTTCGGATTTGATCTCCAGAGAGATGTTGTCGCGGTTCACTTTCTTCACCACGCCAGTGATGATTTCGCCTTCCTGATCGCGGAACTGATCGACAACCAGCGCACGCTCGGCTTCGCGAACTTTCTGCACGATAACCTGTTTTGCGGTCTGGGTGGTGATACGGTCGAAGGTCACAGATTCAATCTGATCTTCAACATAGTCACCAACGTTCAGGCTTTCGTCTTCAAAACGCGCCGCTTCCAGGGTGATCTCTTTAGTTGGCTGGGTCACTTCTTCAACGATTACCCAACGACGGAATGTATCGAAGTCACCGCTTTTACGATCGATTTCTACGCGAACATCGATCTCTTGTTCGTATTTTTTCTTGGTTGCTGTAGCCAGTGCACTTTCCAGCGCTTCGAAAATCTTTTCACGCGGCAGTGATTTCTCGTTGGAGACGGCTTCAACAACAGCCAAAATTTCTTTGTTCATCGCGGGCTTTTCACCTCAATCCAGACTGTTAAAAGTGGGGAACCAGGTTCGCCTTCTGGATATTACTCAGCGCGAACACTTCATCTTTGCCTTCGACTGTTACCGTGATCATTTCACCATCAACGGCTTTGATAATTCCCTGCCATTTACGGCGGTTCTGTACGGCCATACGCAGAACGAGAGCCACTTCTTCACCGGTAAAGCGCACATAGTGCTCGGCCGTGAACATCGGGCGATCGAGGCCAGGTGAGGAAACTTCCAGGTTGTACGCAACGGTAATTGGGTCTTCAACATCAAGAACCGCACTCACCTGGTGGCTAACATCAGCACAATCATCAACATTGATGCCATCTTCACTATCAATATAGATGCGCAGCGTCGATGTGCGGCCGCGAACGAATTCGATGCCGACCAGTTCGTAGCCCAGTGCTTCGACCGGTGCAGTAATCATCTCTGTTAATTTTTGCTCTAATGTGGACAAGCCCACCCCCAAGACATAAAAAAAGGGCGTAAAGCCCAGTTATTCTGTAGTCAGATAACAAAAAACCCCGATAAATCGGGGCTTTAGATAACTGAACCCTATAGCCACAACTGTGGCCTGGAGCACTCTCCGAAAGAATTTTTTCAAATCCAGCTACGAAGGCTCTGAGTCTTCACAGTATATTTGAAAAATGACTTTATGGGAAAGTGGTTGCGGGGGCCGGATTTGAACCGACGACCTTCGGGTTATGAGCCCGACGAGCTACCAGGCTGCTCCACCCCGCGCCTGAAACGTGGCAAATTCTACGCGTTTTGGACAGAATTTGCAAATAATGCTGGGATTTGGTACCGAAGACGGGACGTAAAACCGGCGTTTAGTATATTGATAGTGAGCCCCATCTGTCAACTCAGTTTCCGCCAGGGCATACGGAGGGAAATTTTTACAAAAAACGCACGAGTCTCTTCCGGTCATCGACAAAAGATGATTAAATGAATACTCACTTATTTTGCATAAACATGCATCGAGAGCGAAAGCGGTCTCTAATCAGTCAATCACGCAGGGTTTTATTTTATGACGACGATTCTCAAGCATCTTCCGGTAGGACAACGTATTGGCATCGCTTTTTCAGGCGGCCTGGATACCAGCGCTGCACTGCTGTGGATGCGCCAAAAGGGAGCGGTTCCGTATGCATATACTGCGAACCTGGGTCAGCCGGATGAGGACGACTATGATGCCATTCCTCGTCGTGCTAAAGAGTATGGCGCAGAGAACGCACGTCTGATTGATTGTCGTAAGCAGCTGGTCGCCGAAGGTATTGCCGCTATCCAGTGTGGCGCGTTCCATAATACCACCGGCGGTCTGACCTATTTCAACACCACCCCACTGGGCCGTGCCGTGACCGGCACCATGCTGGTTGCCGCCATGAAAGAAGATGGCGTGAACATCTGGGGTGACGGCAGTACTTATAAAGGTAACGATATTGAACGTTTCTATCGTTATGGCCTGCTGACCAACGCCGAGCTGCAGATTTACAAACCGTGGCTGGACACCGATTTTATCGATGAGCTGGGCGGCCGTCATGAAATGTCTGAATTTATGATCGCCTGCGGCTTCGACTATAAAATGTCCGTCGAAAAAGCCTACTCCACTGACTCCAACATGCTGGGCGCAACGCACGAAGCAAAAGATCTGGAGTTCCTGAACTCCAGCGTGAAAATCGTTAACCCAATCATGGGCGTGAAATTCTGGGATGAAAGCGTCAAAATCCCGGCAGAAGAAGTGACCGTGCGTTTCGAGCGTGGCCACCCGGTAGCCCTGAACGGCAAGACCTTCTCTGATGATGTGGAACTGATGCTGGAAGCGAACCGCATCGGCGGTCGTCACGGCCTGGGTATGAGCGATCAGATCGAAAACCGTATCATCGAAGCGAAAAGCCGTGGCATCTATGAAGCCCCGGGGATGGCGCTGCTGCACATTGCCTATGAGCGTCTGCTGACCGGCATTCACAACGAAGATACCATCGAGCAGTATCACTCCCATGGCCGTCAGTTGGGTAAACTGCTGTATCAGGGCCGCTGGTTCGATCCACAGGCACTGATGCTGCGTGATGCCCTGCAGCGTTGGGTGGCAAGCGCTATCACTGGCGAAGTCACTCTGGAACTGCGTCGCGGGAATGACTACTCCATTCTGAACACTGTGTCTGACAACCTGACCTATAAAGCAGAACGTCTGACCATGGAAAAAGGTGAATCCGTGTTCTCACCTGATGACCGTATCGGCCAGCTGACCATGCGTAATCTGGATATCACCGATACCCGTGAGAAGCTGTTCAACTACGTTGAGAATGGCCTGCTGTCAGCCAGTTCCGGTAACGGCCTGCCGCAGGTTGAAAACCTGGAGCACAGCGATAAGAAGTAATCGCTGATGTGAAGTGTAAAAGGCGTCCGATGGACGCCTTTTTTGTGGCCTTTTGTAGGGCGGGTAAGCGCAGCGCCACCCGCCATTTTGCCCGGTGGCGCTGCGCTTACCGGGCCTACGATCGATAAAAAATACAAACAAAAAAAGACGTCTTTCGACGTCTTTTTTCTGGAATATTGGTACCGAGGATGGGACTCGAACCCACAAGCCCGTTAGGGCACTACCACCTCAAGGTAGCGTGTCTACCAATTCCACCACCTCGGTACGGAATACTTACTGCGGGATATCGCTGGTTGGCTTAGCCGGTGCAGCTGGCTGAGTCTGCTCAGTTTTCGCTGGCGCGCTCAGGTTTTCCCACTCGCTTCCTTTGCTGGTCTTGTTGCTGTTGATATTGCCAAGCACCAGGCTGATGATGAAGAACAGCGTAGCCAGAATCGCTGTAGTACGGGTCATAAAGTTCGCAGAACCACTTGAACCGAACAGCGTACCGGAAGCGCCTGCTCCGAAGGAGGCTCCCATATCAGCGCCTTTACCTTGCTGCAGCATAATCAGCGCTACGAGAGCGATGGCTACAATAAGGAAAATAACTAAAAGAGCTTCGTACATAATCAACCTGTTCCTTGCGGATTTGCCGCATACCAATGCTTCGACCAATTAGCAGGATTTTTGTTTCCCACTGAAGCGGGTGTGAATACTAACCAAAGCGAATGACCTTCGCAAGGGCAATTTTGACGCATTGTATCAACTGCAGAAAAAAACAGCAAAAAGCCATTAAATGCTTAAAACTAAGGCGGCAAGCGCCGCCTTTTTAAACACTTACTGTGAAAAGTTATGCAGCTTTTACAGCATCTGCAATACGGTGCGCAAATTCAGTCACCTGCGCTTCGTCTTCGCCTTCCACCATCACGCGGATCAGCGGTTCAGTACCTGACTTACGCAGCAGAACACGCCCACGGTTGCCAAGCGCAGCTTCAACGTCTGCCATCACCGCTTTGACGTTATCATTTTCCAGCGGATCGCCTTTGCCTGCGGTGAAGCGCACGTTCACAAGGATCTGCGGGAACATTTTCATGCCGCTGCACAGATCGTGCAGGCTCATATGGTTGCGTGCCATCGCGGCAACAACCTGAAGCGCTGCCACAATGCCGTCACCGGTGGTGGTTTTGTCGAGCAGGATCACATGGCCGGAGTTTTCAGCGCCAATGCGCCAGCCTTTCTCCTGCAGTTTTTCCAGCACGTAGCGGTCACCCACCTTCGCGCGAACAAACGGGATCCCCAGCTGTTTCAATGCCAGCTCCAGACCCATGTTGCTCATCAGCGTGCCAACCGCACCGCCGCGCAACTGTCCCTGACGCAGACCTTCGCGCGCAATAATGTAAAGGATCTGGTCGCCATCGACCTTGTTCCCTTCGTGGTCAACCATGATCACGCGGTCGCCGTCGCCGTCCAGGGCAATACCCAGGTCCGCTTTTTCTGCCAGCACGCGTGCCTGCAGGGCACGAACATCCGTCGCACCGACCTGTTCGTTAATGTTCAAACCATCGGGCTCACAGCCAATAGTGATCACCTTCGCCCCCAGCTCGCGGAAAACATTCGGCGCAATGTGATACGTCGCGCCGTTTGCACAGTCCACCACAATTTTGAGGTGAGCCAGGCTTAGCTCGTTCGGGAAGGTCCCTTTGCAGAATTCAATGTAACGGCCAGCCGCATCAACAATACGGTTTGCTTTGCCCAGCTCAGCGGAATCAACACAGGTGATCTCTTTTTCCATTTCGGCTTCGATCGCCTCTTCCACATCATCCGGCAGCTTGGTGCCATCAATGGAGAAGAACTTGATACCGTTATCATAGAACGGGTTATGTGAGGCGGAAATCACGATGCCGGCTTCCGCGCGGAAGGTACGCGTCAGATAGGCGACAGCAGGTGTTGGCATTGGGCCAGTAAAGGATGCTGAAAGCCCGGCAGCGGCGAGACCGGCTTCCAGTGCGGACTCCAGCATATAGCCGGAAATGCGGGTGTCTTTGCCAATGATGATCTTACGCGAGCCATGACGTGCCAGAACCTTGCCAGCAGCCCAGCCAAGCTTAAGCACAAAATCAGGGGTGATTGGAGCATCGCCTACGCGCCCACGGATACCATCGGTACCAAAATATTTACGATTACTCATAGCGTTTCTTTTCCTTCGCTGCCAGTGTGGCTTCCACCACACGCATGGCTTCTACTGTTTCTTTAACATCATGGACACGGATAATATGCGCGCCTTGCATTGCTGCAATCACCGCGCAGGCCAGACTGCCGCTCAGGCGTTCACTCGGCCCGACATTCAGCAACTGCCCAATCATCGACTTTCTCGACATGCCAACCAGCAACGGCAGGCCGAAATGATGAAACTCGGATAAACGCGCAAGCAACGCATAATTGTGGGAGAGATTTTTACCGAAACCGAACCCCGGGTCGAGCAGCAATTTCTCTTTTGCGATACCTGCACGTTCACAGCGTGCAATATGCTCAATAAAGAAGCGATTCACATCCGCAAAGACATCCTCATACTTAGGCGCATCCTGCATCGTTTTCGGTTTTCCCTGCATATGCATCAGACAAACCGGCAGCCCGGTTTCCGCAGCCGCTTCAATCGCCCCCGGCTCGGTCAGAGAGCGGATATCATTGATGATGTGAGCACCCACTCGCGCCACTTCACGAATCACCTCTGGCTTAGACGTGTCCACGGATATCCACACCTCAAAACGTTGTGCGATGGCTTCAACCACCGGCACCACACGCGCCAGTTCTTCCTCCACTGAAACCTCTGCCGCCCCCGGACGCGTCGACTCACCGCCAACGTCAATGATGGTAGCGCCCGCGTTGATCATCAGATTGGCGTGCTTAACCGCCTCAATAAGCGTGTTATGCGTACCGCCATCTGAGAAGGAGTCAGGGGTAACATTCAGGATCCCCATCACATGCGGATGTGAGAGATCGAGATGCGAGTCCTGGGCGAAAAGTTTCATGGCTAAATCCCTGGTATTAATATGGTTAAACAGAAAAGAAAAACCCCGGAGCAAGCTCCAGGGTTTGAGGTACAGACACACTCGCCAACAGCAGTGACTTACTTGTCGCCCAACTGTTCTGACATGGTGTTACCCGGGTTCGGCGTACGCGGTTCATCAACCGGACGCGGCGCACGCGGGGTGCCATTGTTGTCAGAATTGTTGGAAGCGCCTGGGTCTTCCCAGCCTGCTGGCGGACGCACTTCACGGCGAGCCATCAGGTCGTCAATCTGCGGAGCATCGATGGTCTCATATTTCATGAGCGCATCTTTCATCGAATGCAGGATGTCCATATTGTCGTTCAGGATCTGACGTGCGCGACCGTAGTTACGTTCAATCAGCGCTTTCACTTCCTGGTCGATGATACGAGCCGTTTCATCAGACATATGTTTCGCTTTCGCCACAGAACGGCCCAGGAATACTTCGCCCTCTTCCTCTGCATAGAGCAGTGGACCGAGTTTGTCGGAGAAGCCCCACTGAGTCACCATGTTACGCGCCAGGTTTGTCGCCACTTTAATATCGTTGGACGCACCGGTAGAAACATGTTCCGGACCGTAGATAATCTCTTCCGCCAGACGACCGCCGTACAGGGTTGAAATCTGGCTTTCCAGCTTCTGACGGCTGGCGCTGATCGCGTCGCCTTCAGGCAGGAAGAAGGTCACACCCAGCGCACGACCGCGCGGAATGATCGTCACTTTATGCACCGGATCGTGTTCCGGCACCAGTCGACCGATAATCGCGTGGCCCGCTTCGTGGTATGCCGTGGACTCTTTTTGCGCTTCCGTCATCACCATGGAGCGACGTTCCGCACCCATCATGATTTTGTCTTTCGCTTTTTCGAATTCCACCATCGACACTACACGTTTGTTACCGCGAGCCGCAAACAGTGCAGCTTCGTTGACCAGGTTAGCCAGGTCCGCACCGGAGAAGCCCGGAGTACCGCGCGCAATGATTGCCGCGTCGATATCTGGCGCCAGCGGTACGCGACGCATATGCACTTTCAGAATCTGTTCACGACCACGAACATCCGGCAGACCGACCACAACCTGACGGTCGAAACGGCCTGGACGCAGCAGCGCAGGATCAAGAACGTCCGGACGGTTAGTTGCCGCGATAACGATAATACCCTCGTTACCTTCGAAGCCGTCCATCTCAACCAGCATCTGGTTCAGGGTCTGCTCACGTTCATCGTGACCACCGCCCAGACCAGCGCCACGCTGGCGGCCTACGGCGTCGATTTCATCGATGAAGATAATGCACGGTGCTGCCTTTTTAGCCTGCTCGAACATGTCACGCACACGAGATGCACCGACACCCACGAACATTTCTACGAAGTCAGAACCTGAAATAGTAAAGAACGGTACCTTCGCTTCACCCGCGATGGCTTTCGCCAGCAGGGTCTTACCGGTACCCGGAGGGCCGACCATCAGGACGCCTTTCGGGATCTTACCGCCCAGCTTCTGGAAACGGCTCGGCTCGCGCAGGTATTCAACCAGTTCACCCACCTCTTCTTTTGCTTCGTCACAACCGGCGACGTCTGCAAACGTGGTTTTGATCTGATCTTCCGTCAACATACGCGCCTTGCTCTTACCGAACGACATGGCACCTTTGCCACCGCCGCCCTGCATCTGGCGCATAAAGAAGATCCAGACGCCGATAAGAAGCAGCATCGGGAACCAGGAGATGAAGATAGAAGCCAGCAGGCTCGGTTCTTCTGGCGGCTCACCTACCACCTTGACGTTTTTAGTCAGAAGGTTATCAAGCAGCTTAGGATCGTTCACCGGGATGTAAGTCGTGTAACGGTTACTATCTTTCTTGGTAACGTTGATCTCACGTCCGTTGATACGCGCTTCGCGAACCTGGTCCTGATTGACCTCCTGCAGGAAGGTAGAATAATCCACCTTGCGGCCATTCGACTCGCTGGGCCCAAAGCTCTGGAATACTGACATCAGCACAACGGCAATGACCAGCCAGAGTATTAGGTTTTTCGCCATGTCACTCAAGGGATTAACCTCATATTACAACTGTGTTAAAAACAGCGTCAGGATACTCTATATCCAGTGTCATTCAAACTTTCGTCTGAAATCTACCGGTTATCATTTTCGCCCGGTCGCTACAATATACACTTCACGGGAACGGGCCCGGGAAGAGTCCGGCTTACGAACTTTAACCTTCGCAAACAGGGAGCGAATTTCCTTAAGATACTCCTCGAAACCTTCGCCCTGAAACACCTTCACAACAAAACTACCACCAGGCGCTAGTACATCACGACACATTTCTAACGCTAGCTCCACCAGATACATGGCGCGGGGGATATCCACCGCCGGTGTTCCACACATATTTGGTGCCATATCCGACATGACAACCTGGACCTTACTGTCACCAACACGATCAAGTAACGCTTTCAGCACTAATTCATCACGAAAGTCGCCCTGAAGGAAGTCGACACCAACGATGGGATCCATTGGTAAAAGATCGCATGCAATGATGCGGCCCGTGCCGCCAATCTGCGTTACCGCATACTGCGACCATCCGCCAGGTGCCGCACCGAGGTCAACCACCGTCATCCCCGGCTTAAAAAGTTTGTCACTTTGCTGTATTTCATCAAGTTTAAACCAGGCACGGGAACGCAACCCCTTTTTCTGTGCCTGTTGAACATATTTATCGCTAAAGTGTTCCTGAAGCCAGCGGCTGGAGCTGGCAGAACGCTTTTTACCTGTCATTTAACATTTCCGTCCTGGTTCATCGTTGCTTGCCTGTGACGTAAATTTCTACGCAGCTATTTGGCGATATAAGGGAGATGGCGGTAGAATGAACCGTTTTCAATCCCAACGTAAGCAAAAATATACGATGAATCTGAGTACTAAACAAAAACAGCACCTTAAAGGTCTGGCACATCCGCTCAAGCCTGTAGTCATGCTTGGCAACAATGGTTTGACCGAAGGGGTGCTTGCCGAGATTGAACAAGCGCTGGAACACCACGAGCTGATCAAGGTGAAAATTGCCTCTGAAGACAGAGACACGAAGAACTTGATCGTGGAAGCCATCGTGCGCGAAACCGGTGCCTGTAACGTGCAGGTCATCGGTAAAACGCTGGTGCTCTATCGCCCAACTAAAGAGCGTAAAATCTCGCTGCCACGCTAAGGATATCCTGAATTAAACACATTTTCTGTGTAAAACGAGGGATTTCTGTCAGCAGGTGAGCAAAATGCCATGCTCCTTGAGTTGATAAAAGGCCGCTATGCGGCCTTTTTCCTTTCTTTACAATGTATCAACATCTTCGTGGAGAGGCGAACTACAGGTACTCAACCTTAATAATTTCGTATTCCACTTCGCCACCCGGGGTACGGATGGTCACGACATCGTCCTGCTCTTTGCCAATCAGGCCGCGAGCAATCGGTGAGTTCACTGAAATCAGGTTCTGTTTGAAGTCTGCTTCATCGTCACCCACGATGCGGTAAGTCTGCTCTTCGTCAGTGTCCAGGTTCAGCACGCTAACGGTTGAACCAAAGATCACACGCCCATTGTTTGGCATTTTGGTGATATCGATAACCTGCGCATTAGACAGCTTAGCTTCGATATCTTTAATACGCCCTTCACAGAAACCCTGCTGCTCACGCGCCGCGTGGTATTCAGCGTTCTCTTTCAGGTCGCCATGCTCACGCGCTTCCGCGATAGCGGCGATGATTTCAGGGCGACGAACAGATTTCAGGAAATCCAGCTCTTCGCGCAGTTTTTCGGCACCACGTAAGGTCATCGGAATAGCTTGCATTTGTTATACCTCTTAAACATTCCTGTTGGGAGCAGTGTTCCCTGCTCCGGCCCTCATGAGCGGGCCAGAAGCAAAAAGAAAACCGACCCGGGAGCAACGCCCCAGGTCAGCAGCAATTTTCAATTTGATACGTATTTTACCGCGAAGTTCACTATGGGTCATCGTTTACTTTGCAGTGCCATGCACCGTAGTATGACGGTTTGTTTTCGGGTTGTTAGCGCGAGATTATGCGATTTTCCAGATTTATCATCGGATTGACTACCAGTATAACGTTCAGCGTTCAGGCCGCGAATGTTGATGAATACATTAATCAGCTCCCTGCCGGGGCCAACCTTGCTCTGATGGTGCAGAAGGTCGGCGCGCAGGCACCTGAGATTGACTACCACAGTCAACAAATGGCGCTGCCTGCCAGTACTCAGAAGGTGATCACTGCGCTCGCTGCCCTGCTTCAGCTTGGTCCTGACTTCCGTTTTACCACGACTCTTGAGACCAGGGGAGAGGTTAAAGACGGTGAGCTGAAAGGCGATCTTATTGCCCGTTTTGGCGGTGATCCCACCTTCAAACGTCAGGATATCCGCAACATGGTGGCGGTGCTGAAAAAATCTGGCGTGCAGAAGATCGATGGTAACGTGTTGATCGACACCTCCATCTTTGCCAGCCACGATAAAGCGCCGGGCTGGCCGTGGAACGACATGACGCAGTGCTTTAGCGCACCGCCATCGGCAGCGATTGTTGATCGTAACTGCTTCTCGATTTCGCTTTACAGCGCGCCAAAACCGGACGATTTAGCGTTTATTCGCGTGGCGTCTTACTACCCGGTCACCATGTTTAGCCAGGTCCGAACGCTGGCAAAAGGCTCCCCGGATGCGCAATATTGCGAACTGGATGTGGTGCCCGGCGACCTTAACCGCTTCACGCTTACCGGTTGCCTGACGCAACGCGCCGATCCCCTCCCGCTGGCCTTCGCCATCCAGGATGGTGCAAGCTACGCGGGCGCAATTCTCAAGGACGAACTGAAACAGGCTGGGATCACCTATACCGGTACCCTGCTCCGCCAGACGCAGGTTAATCAACCCGGCACGGTTATCGCCAGCAAACAGTCTGCACCGTTGCACGATTTGCTAAGGATCATGCTGAAGAAGTCTGACAATATGATCGCCGACACCGTGTTCCGCATGATTGGTCACGCGCGTTTTGGCGTTCCGGGAACCTGGCGTGCGGGCTCCGACGCCGTGCGTCAGATCCTTCGTCAGCAGGCGGGGATCGATCTGGGCAACACCATCGCTGTCGATGGTTCCGGGTTATCACGTCACAATTTGATCTCCCCGGCAACCATGATGCAAGTGCTTCAGTACATTGCACAACATGACACTGAGCTAAACTTTATTTCGATGCTGCCACTTGCCGGGCATGACGGTTCACTTCAGTACCGGGCCGGTCTTCACGCCGCCGGTGTGGACGGTAAGGTATCAGCCAAAACAGGTTCACTGCAGGGTGTTTACAACCTTGCAGGCTTCATCACCACCGCCAGCGGGCAGCGTCTGGCATTCGTGCAGTATCTTTCCGGCTATGCCGTCGAACCGGCCGACCAGCGCAATCGCCGTATCCCGCTGGTGCGCTTCGAAAGCAGGCTTTATAAGGACATCTACCAGAATAACTAGCGATGAAACTACTTATAGTTGAAGACGATCTGTTATTACAGGAAGGGCTGGCGCTGGCGCTGTCCAATGAAGGCTATGCCCTCGACTGCGCCGCCACGGCGGCAGAGGCGGATGCCCTGATCCAGAGCGGTGAATACAGTCTGGTGATCCTCGATCTGGGCCTCCCGGATAAAGACGGGGCCACGTTGTTAAGCCAGTGGCGGCGTCGCGGTGTCGACAACCCGGTGTTGATCCTGACGGCGCGCGATGCCATCGAAGATCGTATCAACGGCCTGGATTCCGGCGCGGATGATTATCTGGTGAAGCCGTTTGCCCTTGCAGAGCTACAGGCGCGCGTGCGTGCGTTAATTCGCCGCTATCAGGGGCACAGTGATAACTTACTGACCGATGGTGATATTACCCTGAATCTGCAAACTCAGCAGGTGCTGTGCCAGTCTCTGCCTGTTGAGGTCACACCGAAAGAGTTCGCCCTGCTTACGCGTCTGATCATGCGTAGCGGGCAGACGGTACACCGTGAAACCCTCCAGCAGGATATCTACTCCTGGCAGGACGATCCGGGATCAAATACCCTTGAAGTCCACATTCACAATTTGCGACGCAAACTTGGCAAAGACCGGATAAAAACCGTTCGTGGCGTGGGTTATCGTCTGGAGAGACAGAAATGAACAGTATGCGTCGGCGATTAATGGTTTTGCTGGCGGTGATCCTGTTATTTTTCCAGTTGATAAGCGTGATTTGGCTGTGGCATGAAAGCCGCGAACAGATTGGCTTTCTGGTCAATGAAACGCTGTCTGCAAAGGCACGTAACAACCATGTCGAAAAAGAGATACGCGAAGCGATTGCCTCGCTGCTGGTCCCTTCCCTGGTGATGGTCGGTTTTACCCTGCTCTTCTCCTTCTGGGCAGTCACCTGGATAACTCGTCCGCTGAATCAATTGCGGGCCAGTCTGGCGAATCGTTCGGCGGACAACCTCACTCCGCTGCCCATGTATTCAGATATGGAAGAGATTGGCGCCGTCACAACCTCTCTGAACCAATTGCTCGCCAGGCTTGATCACACCATACAACAAGAAAGGCTCTTTACCGCTGATGCCGCGCATGAACTGCGAACCCCACTCGCCGGGATCAGGTTGCATCTGGAACTGATGGCACAATCAGGTTCGCCACAAGCTTCAGCATTAATCAGCCGTATTGATCAACTCATGCATACCATTGAACAGCTGCTGATGCTGGCGCGGGCCGGGCAGGCAATGGCGAGCGGCCACTATGAGACGGTAAACTGGACAGACAATATCATCACCCCGCTTGGCCTTGAGCATGAAGCCAAAGAACATACGGTGATATGGCCGGCCAAAAGTCCGCTAACGGTGCAGGGGGACGCGGTGCTTCTGCGACTCATGCTGCGTAACCTGCTGGAGAATGCCGGGCGCTATAGCCCCGCAGGGACCACTATCACAGTGACATTGACCGCACAGGACGGCGGTACGCGGGTCAGCGTAATCGATCAGGGTCCTGGTATTGATGAAGCACACCGGCAGTCAATTACCGAGCCGTTCCGTCGTCTCGATCAGCGCTACGGTGGCAGTGGCCTGGGTCTGAGCATTGTGCAACGCATTGTGCAGCTTCACCACGGAAAGCTGACGCTGGAGAATGCCGCAGAAGGCGGTCTCATTGCCAGTTGCTGGCTGCCTTCAACGTTAGAATAAAAAAAGCCCCTGTATCAACAGGGGCCTTATCGGGTCATTAGTGCTTGTAGATGAACTCGACGCCTTCTTCGTCGTCTTCATCCCAGTCGTCGTCCCAGTCGTCTTCCTCTTCCGCTTCCAGCTCTTCAAGCTGTTGACGGTGGTAGTCATCCCACATGAATTCGACTTTTTCAGGCTGCTTCGCTTCTTCCGCCTGAACAACCGGGTTCTCGATGATAAAGGTCATCACATCCCAGCAGAGATCTTTCACGCCAACCTGGCTTGCCGCAGAGATCAGGTAGTATTTCTCTTCCCACCCCATCGCTTCAGCAATGGCTTTCGCTTTTGCTTCCGCTTCGGCTTTATCCATCAGGTCAATCTTGTTAAAGACCAGCCAGCGCGGTTTGTTCGCCAGTTTCTCGCTGTATTTCTCCAGCTCGCCGACGATGATACGGGCATTTTCTACCGGATCGGACCCGTCGATCGGATCGATATCGATGATGTGCAGCAGTACACGGCAGCGCTCAAGGTGTTTCAGGAAGCGGATACCCAGACCGGCACCTTCCGCTGCACCTTCAATCAGACCCGGGATATCGGCAACCACAAAGCTCTTCTCGTTATCCATACGGACAACGCCCAGGCTTGGCACCAGCGTGGTAAACGGATAGTCCGCCACTTTTGGCTTAGCGGCAGAGACGGCGCGAATAAACGTGGATTTACCAGCGTTTGGCATTCCCAGCATCCCTACATCGGCCAGCAGCATCAGCTCCAACTGCAGGTCACGCTTATCGCCCGGCGTACCCATTGTTTTCTGACGCGGCGTACGGTTGACGGAAGATTTGAAACGGCTGTTGCCCAGACCGTGCCAACCCCCTTTTGCAACCATCAGACGCTGACCGTGTTTGGTCATGTCGCCCATGGTCTCACCTGTACCCTGATCGATCACACGCGTACCCACCGGTACTTTGATGGTGACGTCTTTACCACGTTTACCGGTACAGTCACGGCTCTGGCCGTTCTGGCCACGCTCAGCGCGGAAAGATTTTTCGAAACGGTAGTCGATCAGCGTGTTGAGGTTCTCATCCGCCTCCAGCCATACGTCACCGCCGTCGCCGCCGTCGCCACCGTCAGGGCCACCACGAGGAATATATTTTTCACGGCGGAAGCTTACGCAACCGTTGCCGCCATCACCTGCCACGACCAGGATCGTCGCTTCATCAACAAACTTCATTTTACTCTCCGTAAATCATTCGCCTGAGCGGGGACCGCTTCATTTTTGCGCCAACGCCCCCAGAGACGATGACCAATGGCGGAATACATCGCGCCCGCAACCACGACAAACGCACCGAGATAGCCCAACAGGTTGAGCATCGGTCTGACGAAGACATCGGGCCAGGCCATTGATAACAAATCTGAAAATAACAGCGTAAACAGCGGAGTGAGCGTAATCAATGCGCTCACCTGTGCTGCCTGCCAGCGCGCCATTGCTTCGGCCAGCGCGCCATAACCGACCAGCGTATTCAGCCCACAAAATATCAGGCACGCCAGTTGCCAGTCGCTAAGCTGAGTGATCACCCCCGGCTTCGCTAACGGCAATAATGCTATTGTACACAAAGTGTACAGCAAAAAGAGGATCTGCTGTGAGGCAAGACGACGCAATAACACCTTTTGCGCGACGCCATAGCTCACCCAAACCGTTGCTGCCCCCACACCGAAGATTACACCCCAGGTGTAATCGGTCAGGCGGGTAAAAATCTCTATCAGGCTGGTATTGAAGAACATTACCAGGCCACATAGCAGCATGCTCGCCCCGACGATCTGCGTACCGCGCATCTTCTCCTTGAGGATAACGACGCTGGCAACCATCATGCCGACCGGTGAAAGTTGGCCAATCACTTGCGACGCCGTCGGGCTGAGATATTGCAGGGAAGAACTGAACAGAATGAAGTTACCAAACAGTCCCCCCGTCGCGATAGCCAGTAATACCAGCCAGCGCGGTTTACGGAAGAGACGCAGGGGCGGAAGCTTGCCTTTAACAGCAAGGATGGCACCCAGGCCGATACTTGCCATCAGAAAGCGATAAAACACCACCGTAGGCGGTTCCATCACTTCCAGTACCTGCTTCATTGCAATTGGCAGCGCACCCCAGCACATTGCGGTTGTGAGCGCCAAAAGAATTCCAATGCCGGCCTGCTGCTTCATGCCCGTTTTCCCTACAGAAAAAATTACCGGGTTTCCAATGTAAAAAGCCCCGCAACAGGTTGCGGGGCTTTAATCCGTTACCGGACCGAGAAAACCTTACTCAGCAACGATGCTGATGTATTTACGGTTGTTCGGGCCTTTAACTTCAAATTTCACTTTACCGTCTGCTTTAGCAAACAGAGTGTGGTCACGACCGCAACCTACGTTGTTGCCAGCGTGGAATTTGGTACCACGTTGACGAACGATGATGCTACCCGCCAGAACGGATTCGCCACCGAAACGCTTAACGCCCAGGCGTTTAGCTTCTGAATCGCGACCGTTACGTGTGGAGCCGCCAGCCTTTTTATGTGCCATTTAAATCTCTCCTCAGGTCTTAGGCGCTGATGCCAGTAATTTTCACATCAGTGAACCACTGACGGTGGCCCTGCTGCTTACGGTAGTGTTTACGACGACGAAACTTAACGATTTTAACTTTCTCGCCACGACCGTGAGCAACAACTTCAGCTTTGATAACGCCGCCATCAACGAAAGGAACGCCGATTTTGACTTCTTCACCGTTTGCGATCATCAGAACTTCTGCGAACTCAACAGATTCGCCAGTTGCGATGTCCAGCTTTTCCAGGCGAACGGTCTGACCTTCGCTTACTCGGTGTTGTTTACCACCACTTTGGAAAACCGCGTACATATAAACTCCGCTTCCGCGCACATCCTCGTATGAATCAGAGTGCGCTATAAATATTCACAATAGGGCGCGAATATTACGCAAAACGCGAGCCTTTGACAAGTGCTACCATCAATACATGAAGAAAAAAAACACAACACGTACGGTAGCGTTTATCTGAGCCGTTTTTTCAGTACAATCAGCAATACTATTGATAAACCGAAACCCTTCGTTACCCCATCAAAGATGGGATAAACAGGATAAAAAGCCCGGCTTTTGCGATGAATTTAGAAAAAATCAACGAGTTAACCGCGCAAGATATGGCGGGTGTGAATGCAGCAATCCTGGAACAACTCAACTCTGATGTTCAGCTAATCAATCAGTTGGGCTATTACATCGTCAGCGGCGGCGGTAAACGTATTCGCCCGATGATTGCCATACTGGCCGCCAGAGCCGTGGGTTATCAGGGAAAGGCTCATGTCACTATCGCAGCACTGATCGAATTTATTCACACTGCGACGCTTCTGCATGATGATGTTGTGGATGAATCAGACATGCGTCGTGGCAAAGCCACGGCAAACGCCGCCTTCGGCAACGCAGCCAGCGTTCTGGTCGGTGATTTTATCTATACCCGTGCCTTCCAGATGATGACCAGCCTCGGCTCTCTGAAAGTGCTGGAAGTGATGTCTGAAGCCGTTAACGTGATCGCGGAAGGCGAAGTGCTGCAGCTGATGAACGTCAACGATCCTGACATCACCGAAGAAAATTACATGCGCGTAATCTACAGCAAAACCGCGCGCCTGTTTGAAGCTGCGGCGCAATGTTCCGGCATTCTGGCTGGCTGTACCGCTGCGCAGGAAAAAGGGCTGCAGGACTATGGCCGTTATCTGGGGACCGCATTCCAGCTCATTGACGATTTGCTGGACTACAGTGCTGATGGCGAAACGCTCGGCAAAAACGTCGGCGATGACCTCAACGAAGGTAAACCGACCCTGCCGCTGCTCCATGCCATGCACAACGGATCCGCTGACCAGGCGAAAATGATCCGTGAAGCGATTGAGCAGGGAAATGGTCGCCATCTACTGGAACCGGTACTGGAAACAATGGCCATCTGCGGCTCGCTGGAATGGACGCGTCAGCGCGCTGAAGAAGAGGCGGATAAAGCCATCGCGGCACTGCAGGTCATTCCAGACAGCCCATGGCGCGATGCATTAATCGGCCTTGCCCACATCGCCGTACAGCGCGATCGTTAACCTCTCGCTTCTCCCCGCGGCCTTCGCGGGGAGATTTCAATAAGTTCTTATAAATTCCATATTCACGTAAAATCATCGGCTTACAGACCGCATGAATAAAGCCATGTCTTATTCTGAATATTCCTTCAAGTAACGCGAACTTTTTAGAGCCTGTGTTCAAAATGAGTATAGTAACCCCGTCGTTTCGGTAGAAATGACGTGGGTGATTACGAACACAAGGACAGCTTTATGGATATGAAATTTATCGACTGGCACTCAGCAGATATTATTGCTGCGCTGCGCAAAAAAGGAACATCGCTCGCCGCTGAATCACGTCGCAATGGATTGAGCTCATCAACGCTGGCAAATGCCCTGACTCGCCCCTGGCCAAAGGGTGAATTGATTATTGCATCGGCGCTGGAGACGCACCCGTGGGTCATTTGGCCCTCGCGTTACCACGATCCCATTACCCATGAGTTTATTGACAGAACACGCATGATTCGCCAGAAAAAAACCAGGAAAGAGCAACCGGCCTGACGCGCTTTTTTTGACAGGAACAGCACCCCCCCGGCCATCTCTGGCAGGGGGCTGCCGGAACGATTACTCGCCCTTCACACGCTCGATATTGGCACCCAGCGCGCGCAGTTTGTCTTCAATACGCTCGTAACCACGATCGATGTGGTAGATACGATCCACAACCGTCGTTCCTTCCGCGATGCAACCCGCTAATACCAGGCTCGCAGACGCACGCAGATCGGTTGCCATAACCTGCGCACCGGAGAGTTTCTCAACACCGTGGCAAATCACTGTGTTACTTTCGATCTCTGCATGTGCGCCCATACGGATCAGCTCCGGTACGTGCATGAAGCGGTTCTCGAAGATAGTCTCGGTGATCACACCGGTACCTTCCGCCACCAGGTTCAGCAGCGTGAACTGAGCCTGCATATCGGTCGGGAATGCCGGATGCGGCGCCGTGCGAACGGTTACCGCTTTTGGACGTTTACCGTGCATATCAAGGCTGATCCAGTCTTCACCGGTTTCGATATCCGCACCCGCTTCACGCAGCTTCGCCAGCACCGCATCCAGGGTGTCAGGCTGCGCATTACGGCAAACAATCTTGCCGCCAGAAATGGCCGCAGCCACCAGGAAAGTCCCGGTTTCAATACGGTCTGGCAGAACGCGATACACACCGCCACCCAGACGCTCAACGCCTTCAATGGTGATGCGATCGGTACCCTGGCCAGAGATTTTTGCACCCAGCGCCACGAGGAAGTTGGCGGTATCCACAATTTCCGGCTCGCGCGCGGCGTTTTCGATAATAGTGGTACCTTCTGCCAGCGTTGCCGCGGACATAATGGTGACGGTTGCGCCAACGCTCACTTTGTCCATGACAATGTGTGCGCCTTTCAGGCGGCCATTTACGGACGCTTTAACGTAACCTTCTTCCAGTTTGATCTCCGCGCCCAGCTTCTCCAGACCGAAGATATGCAGGTCAACAGGACGCGCGCCAATGGCGCAACCACCAGGCAGTGACACCTGTCCCTGACCAAAACGCGCTACCAGCGGGCCAAGCGCCCAGATGGATGCACGCATGGTTTTCACCAGGTCGTACGGTGCTGAGAAGTTGTTCACGTTGCTGGCATCGATCCAGACGGAGCCATTACGCTCGACTTTCGTCCCCAACTGGGTGAGCAGCTTCATGGTGGTGTCGATATCTTTCAGCTTCGGTACGTTCTGAATTTCTACCGGCTCTTCCGCGAGCAGCGCAGCAAAGAGGATCGGCAGCGCGGCGTTTTTCGCGCCAGAAATTGTGACTTCGCCCTGGAGGCGCGTCGGCCCCTGTACACGAAATTTATCCATGGTGTGCTCTCTTATAAATTCAACCGTGCTGCGGGCGCATCGCCCTCAGCTCAAAAACCGTTTAGTTTGCGATCGCGTGCCCACTCTTGCGGGGTGAACGCTTTAATCGACAGGGCGTGGATGCGGTTATCCGCAATATATTCCATCAGCGGCGCGTACACAGCCTGCTGTTTCTTCACACGGCTCATACCGTCGAACATCTCACCCACAGCAATAACCTGGAAGTGACTGCCATCGCCTGTGACGTGGGCTTCCTGAAGGGAGAGTGCATTCATCAGCACTGTCTGGATTTCATGATTTTCCATGGGTTCTTAATCATCTGATAGTGAAAACAAGCCCAACATCTTAGAGCAAAGTGGCGTCGTCTTAAACAAGCAAAAAGCCCCGACGATGAAACTGTCAGGGCTTTCAGAAGTAACGCACTGAAAATATTAATGCGGCAGTACGTCCTGAGGAAGATTGTAGAGCTGCGCCAGGGTGACGACATTATCGCTGGCCCCGTGAAGCATTACGGTTGCCCCCTGCTTTTTCCCCACGGCAATGAGGTGGGCAAGCAGCGCCACCCCAGCCGTATCTACCCGCGTGACGCCGCTCAAATCGATCAGCGTAACGCCCTGCATGGCGTCATGGCGTTTATCCCATAACGGGTTGAGCAGATCCTGATCGAGTTCACCGGACAGCTTTAATGTTTCGCCCTCACGCGACCAGCTCAGTTGCTGCGACATTACTTCTTCTCATCCAGGGTGATTTTCTGGCGAGAGATAGACTGCAGCTGGGCGGTCAGGCCATCAATGCCTTTAGTACGCAGCAGGTCGCTCCACTCATTCTGTTTAGTCGTGATCATGCTCACCCCTTCGGCGATCATGTCATACGCCTGCCAGTTACCGGTCTGGCTGTTTTTACGCCACTGGAAATCCAGGCGAACCGGTGGACGACCGTTAGGATCGATGATCGTGACGCGAATAGGCACAATGGTGGCATCACCCAGCGGCTGTTCCGGTGCAATCTGGTAGGTCTGGCCGTGGTACATCGCCAGCGCCTGGCCGTAAGCCTGTTTCAGATATTCACGGAAGGCAGCAAAGTAGGCTTCACGCTGCGCAGGGGTAGCGTCTTTGTAATAACGCCCCAGCACCAACGCACCGGCATATTTGATCTGCACATACGGCAGCAGCTCCTGATCGACCACGTCACGCAGATAATCAGGATTAGAACGAATTTTAGGCTGTTCGTTTTTAAGACGATCGAAGGTTTTCTTCGCGGCTTCGTCCATCAGTTTGTACGGGTTGCTCTGATCCGCGGCGTGTGCTGCCGTGAGAGGGGCAATAACCAGCATGGCAACCATTAACAGTCGTTTAAACATGAATGACTTCTCCTGATATTAATTCGTCGTGCCAGGTGTCGGTGCGACGTTGGTATGATCTTCAGTCTGCGCAGGGGCAGCATCGGACTTTTTATCATCTCCCTTACTGTTGTAAAGGAACTGACCAATCATGTCCTCCAGCACCATCGCGGACTTGGTATCCTGGATCACGCTACCGTCTTTAAGGATAGTCGTTCCAAGCTCAGGATCTTCAAAGCCCACGTTCAGTGCCAGATATTGTTCGCCCAGCAGGCCGGAGGTGCGGATAGAAAGCGAGCTGGTATCCGGGATATGGTTGTAACGCTCTTCAATATCCATCGCCACGCGCGGCAGATAGGTTTTTTCATCAAGCGTAATGTCAGCCACACGGCCAATAACCACACCGCCAATACGCACAGGAGAGCGCGCCTTCAGCCCTCCGATATTGTCGAAAGTGGCATAGATGCGATAAGTCGGTTCGGTACGCACTGAGGTGATATCCGCCGCTCTCAGGCAGATAAACAGTGCGGCAAGCAGTGCCAGCAACAGGAACACGCCGACCCAAATTTCATTTTTTCTCGTTTGCATGAACTCAATTCCCAAACATCAGTGCGGTGAGCACAAAATCCAGACCCAGTACGGCCAGCGACGAATGTACGACAGTACGTGTAGTTGCACGGCTAATGCCCGCCGACGTCGGGATGGCATCGTAACCATTAAATAACGCAATCCAGGTGACCGTAATGGCAAATACCACGCTTTTAATCAAACAGTTAACCAGATCCATTCGCAGATCGATGGCGTCCTGCATGGCAGACCAGAAGAAACCGGCATCAATGCCTTTCCAGTGAACGCCCACCAGCGAACCGCCCCAGATACCGACGGCCACAAACAGGATAGTCAGCAACGGTAAGGAGATAACCCCTGCCCAGAAACGGGGGGAGATAACACGCCGCAACGGATCGACCGCCATCATTTCCATACTGGAAAGCTGCTCGGTGGCACGCATCAGACCAATCTCTGCGGTGAGTGCCGACCCCGCGCGTCCGGCAAACAGCAGTGCCGCCACCACCGGCCCCAGTTCACGCAGCAGCGAAAGCGCCACCAGCATGCCGAGGCTGGTTTCCGCGCTGTAGGTCGTCAGCACAAGGTAGCCCTGCAGCCCCAGCACCATGCCGATAAACAGACCGGACACAATGATGATCAGCATCGACAGCACGCCGACGTTATAGAGTTGCCGTACCAGTAAAGGCGCGTGCTTGCGGAACTCCGGCTTGCCGACCAGCGCGTTGAACAACATCAATCCGGCGCGCCCGAACGTCCTGATGGTTTTTATGCCACGGTGTCCAAGAGCGGCCAACGCATTTAACAGCATGAGTGACTTAACTCCCTATTCCCAATAAATCGTCACGATAGTCGCCCGCAGGGTAGCGGAACGGCACAGGCCCATCCGCAATACCGTCGAGGAACTGCCGTACTCGCGGATCGCAGTTTTCCTGCAACGCCTGGGCGCTGCCGTGCGCGACGATCCTTTTGTCTGCCACAATGTAGGCATAGTCGGCAATACTCAACACTTCCGGCACATCGTGAGACACCACAATGCAGGTGACGCCGAGCGCGCTGTTCAATTCAGAGATGAGCTTCACCAGCACGCCCATCGTAATTGGATCCTGTCCGACAAACGGTTCGTCGAACATGATTAAGTCGGGTTCCAGCGCAATGGCTCTCGCCAGCGCGGCGCGACGCGCCATGCCACCAGACAGCTCTGACGGCATCAGCTTTGCGGCGCCACGCAGCCCTACCGCCTCCAGCTTCATCATTACCGTGCTTTTCAGCAGCTCTGGCGGAAGCTGCGTATGCTCGCGCAGCGGATAGGCGACATTATCAAAGACGTTCATGTCGGTGAACAAGGCCCCCGACTGAAAGAGCATGCTCATCCGCTTGCGCACAGTATACAGGCGCGACCGCGACATCTCCGGTACGTTTTCGCCGTCGAAGAGGATTTCACCGCTATCGGGTGGGATCTGCCCACCGATAAGTCGCAGCAGGGTCGTTTTACCGATCCCGGACGGTCCCATGATGGCTGTGATTTTGCCACGCGGCACGGTCAACGAAATATCATCAAATATCAATCTGTTGCCGCGAGAAAAGCTCACCCCACGGACATCGACTAAATTCGCCATCGTTTGGCTCATTTACGGTTCCTTTCTTACCCTGCTTCATGCGAAGCGTGAAGCTTAAATCAGCCCTAAACCCCACATTTTTACAGAATATTAGCCGTAGAGGTTAGCGAAAGCTGGCATTTGTTTTACTTTTCCGGCGCATAAAGTCAAAATTAGGAATTCGTTACGTCTTAGGCTGTATGCAGCGCTAACAATTCCCGCGCGGTGGACCGGCGAGTATACCTGAAGAAAGGACTTTTGATGCTTTTAGCAACAGCACTGTTAATAATTGGTTTACTTTTGGTGGTCTACAGTGCTGACCGTTTGGTGTTTGCTGCATCGATCCTGTGCCGCCTCACTGGCGTCCCACCTGTTGTCATCGGGATGACCGTGGTCAGTGTTGGAACCTCCCTGCCTGAAATCATCGTCTCTGTGACGGCATCGCTGCATGGTCAGATAGACCTTGCTGTTGGCACCGCGATTGGCTCTAACATCGTCAATATTCTGCTTATTCTGGGCCTGGCCGCGCTGCTCCATCCATTTCGCGTGCATTCTGATGTTCTGCGCCGGGAATTGCCGCTAATGTTGATCGTAAGCCTGTTGGCAGGATGCGTATTTTACGATGGCGTTCTGAGCTACAGTGACGGCATTTTCTTGCTGGCGCTGGCGGTCATCTGGCTGCTCTATAGTGTTAACATTGCCCGCCTGGCGGAAAAACAGGGTCAGGACAGCCTGACGCGTGAGCAGGTCGCCGAGCTACCGCGTGAAGGTACGCTGCCTGTTGCACTGCTCTGGCTGGGTGTCGCGTTGATCATTATGCCCATGGCAACGCGGATGGTCGTGGATAACGCGACGGTACTGGCGAATTATTTCGCCATGAGCGAACTGACCATTGGCCTGACCGTGATCGCCATCGGCACCAGCCTGCCGGAGCTGGCCACGGCCATTGCCGGGGCACGTAAAGGTGAAGATGACATCGCCATCGGCAATATTATCGGCTCGAACATCTTCAATATTGCCATCGTCATGGGCCTGCCAGCCCTGATAACGCCCGGGCCGTTTAACCCGCTGGCCTTCTCACGTGATTACGGGGTGATGTTGCTGGTGAGCGTTATCTTTGCCCTGCTCTGCTGGCGGCGGCAACGACAGATCGGCAAAGGCGCAGGCGCGCTGCTGACGGGTGGATTTATCGTATGGATGGCGATGCTGTACTGGCTTTCGCCTCTTCTCTCTGGGTAAACGGAAACGCATTATGTCGCAAATAGAATTGCAGCCGGGTTTTGACTTTCAGAAAGCAGGCAAAGACGTTCTGGAGATTGAACGTGAAGGTCTGGCGCAGTTAGATCAGTACATTAATCAGGATTTTAGTCTGGCCTGTGAGAAGATGTTCTACTGTGCCGGTAAAGTCGTGGTAATGGGGATGGGCAAGTCCGGCCACATTGGCCGCAAAATGGCCGCCACTTTCGCCAGCACCGGCACCTCCTCCTTCTTTGTACATCCAGGAGAAGCGGCACACGGCGATCTGGGCATGGTGACGCCGCAGGATGTCGTCATTGCGCTGTCAAACTCCGGGGAGTCCAACGAGATCCTGGCACTGATACCGGTTCTGAAGCGGCTGCAGGTCCCGCTCATTTGCATGACCAGCCGCCCGGAAAGCAGCATGGCACGTGCGGCGGATATTCACTTGTGCGTGAAAGTGCCGAAAGAGGCCTGCCCACTGGGTCTCGCGCCAACATCCAGCACCACCGCAGCGCTGGTAATGGGCGACGCGCTTGCCGTTGCGCTCCTCGAAGCCCGCGGTTTTACCCCTGAAGATTTCGCGCTTTCCCATCCTGGCGGTGCGCTGGGTCGGAAACTGCTGCTGCGGGTTAACGATATTATGCATACTGGCGATGAGATCCCTCACGTCAGTAAAGAGGCCTCCCTGCGTGATGCGCTGCTGGAAATCACTCGTAAAAACCTGGGCATGACGGTGGTGTGTGACGATCTGATGAAGATCGAAGGGATTTTCACCGACGGTGACCTGCGTCGCGTGTTCGACATGGGCGTGGATGTTCGCACGCTGGGTATTGTCGATGTGATGACGCCCGGCGGGATTCGCGTTCGCCCGGGCACGCTGGCGGTGGATGTACTGAACCTGATGCAGTCCCGACATATCACCTCAGTGATGGTTGCCGATGGCGACCAATTGCTGGGTGTGGTACATATGCATGATCTGCTGCGCGCAGGCGTAGTGTAATGAAGGATAAGACAATGAGTAATGCGGGTGCATCCCTTGCAACCTGTTATGGTCCGGTCAGTGCCCACGTGATGGCAAAGGCAGAAAATATTCGCCTGCTGATTCTGGATGTGGACGGCGTACTGTCCGATGGCCTGATTTACATGGGCAATAATGGTGAAGAGCTGAAAGCGTTCAACGTTCGCGATGGCTACGGTATTCGTTGTGCGCTCACATCGGGTATCGAGGTTGCCATCATCACCGGGCGAAAAGCTAAACTGGTAGAAGATCGCTGTGAAACGTTGGGCATTACCCATCTGTATCAGGGACAGTCCGATAAGATGGCTGCTTTCAATGATTTACTGGGTAAACTGTCTATCGCGCCAGAACATGTGGCCTATGTCGGGGACGACCTGATCGACTGGCCGGTAATGGCTGAGATTGGCCTGAGTGTCGCGGTTGCGGATGCGCATCCGCTGCTGATCCCGCGGGCTGATTATGTTACCCACATCAACGGTGGCCGTGGTGCCGTACGTGAAGTCTGCGATCTGCTTCTGCTGGCGCAGGGCAAGCTTGATGAGGCCAAAGGGCAATCGATATGAGTAAAACCAGACGTTGGGTTATCATTCTGCTTTCGCTTGTCGCACTGATACTGATTGGCGTGAACCTTGCCGATCGTGACGATACGCAAACGGAAGTGATCAACAATAACGATCCAACCTATAAAAGCGATCACAGTGATACCGTAGTCTATAGCCCGGAAGGTGCGCTGAACTATCGCCTGATTGCCCAGCACGTTGAATATTTTTCAGATGACGGTATTTCGTGGTTTACCCAGCCGGTCATGACGACGTTTGATAAGGACAAAGTGCCGACGTGGTCGATTAAGTCTGACCGGGCAAAACTGACGAATGACCGTATGCTTTATCTTTATGGCCATGTTGAAGTCAACGCCCTGACCGCTGACTCACAACTGCGCAAAATTACGACAGATAATGCCCAGATCAACCTGGTTACTCAGGATGTGACGTCGCAGGATCTGGTCACTCTGTACGGCACAACATTTAATTCCAGCGGTTTAAGAATGCGCGGGAACTTACGCAGCAAAAACGCCGAGCTGATTGAAAAGGTTAGAACCTCCTATGAAATTCAAAACAAACAAACTCAGCCTTAAAGTAATTATCGCCAGCGCGATGCTGGCGGCCAGTCTTCCCGCGCTTGCTGTTACTGGCGATACCGAACAGCCGATCCATATCGAGTCCGATACGCAGTCTCTTGATATGCAGGGTAATGTCGTTACCTTTACCGGCAACGTGGTCATGACCCAGGGCACCATCAAGATTAACGCCGATAAGGTGGTCGTTACCCGTCCAGGTGGCGAACAGGGCAAAGAGATCATTGATGGCTACGGCAACCCGGCCACGTTCTACCAGATGCAGGACAACGGCAAGCCAGTGAAGGGCCATGCCAGCCACATGCATTATGAACTGGCGAAAGATCTGGTCATCCTTACCGGTAACGCCTATCTGGAACAGCTCGATAGCAATATCACCGGCGACAAGATCACCTATCTGGTGAAAGAGCAAAAAATGCAGGCCTCCAGCGAGAAAGGCAAACGCGTCACCACCGTGTTAGTGCCGTCTCAGCTGCAGGACAAAGGCAAGGGCCAGGCCCCGGCACAGAAGAAGAGTAACTAATTCGTTATGGCAACATTAACTGCAAAAAATCTCGCGAAGGCCTATAAGGGCCGCCGTGTCGTGGAAGATGTCAGTCTGACCGTCAACTCCGGCGAAATTGTAGGCCTGCTTGGTCCAAACGGTGCAGGTAAAACCACGACCTTCTACATGGTCGTGGGTATTGTCCCACGCGATGCCGGTAACATCATCATTGATGATGAAGACATCAGCCTTCTGCCACTGCATGCGCGCGCACGCCGTGGTATTGGCTACCTGCCGCAGGAAGCCTCCATTTTCCGTCGCCTGAGCGTCTTCGATAACCTGATGGCCGTTCTGCAAATTCGTGACGACCTGACCAGCGAACAGCGTCAGGATCGCGCCAACGAGCTGATGGAAGAGTTTCACATTGAGCACCTGCGCGATAGCCTCGGTCAGGCGCTGTCCGGGGGGGAACGCCGCCGTGTTGAAATTGCACGCGCGTTGGCAGCAAACCCGAAGTTCATCCTGCTGGATGAACCATTTGCAGGCGTTGACCCCATCTCCGTTATCGACATTAAACGTATTATTGAGCATCTGCGCGACAGCGGTCTTGGCGTGTTGATTACTGACCACAACGTCCGTGAAACACTGGCCGTATGTGAACGTGCGTATATCGTGAGCCAGGGCAACCTGATCGCCCACGGTACGCCACAGCAGATCCTCGAAGATGATCATGTTAAGCGCGTCTATCTTGGGGAAGACTTCAGACTCTGATAGGGTAGAGGTAACGTAACGCCGAACCGGAGAAAAATGCTCTGAACATGAAGCAAGGTTTGCAATTAAGGCTCAGCCAACAACTGGCGATGACGCCGCAGTTACAGCAGGCGATTCGCCTGTTGCAACTGTCCACATTAGAACTCCAGCAGGAGCTCCAGCAAGCGCTGGACAGCAATCCGCTGCTGGAGCAAGCCGATCTTCATGACGAGGTAGACACTCAGCAATCACAGGACACCGAAGCCCTCGATACCGCCGATGCACTCGAACAAAAAGAGATGCCGGACGAGCTTCCGCTGGATGCCAGCTGGGATGAAATCTACACCGCCGGAACCCCTTCCGGCACGCGTGCAGACTACCAGGACGATGAGCTACCGGTCTATCAGGGTGAAACCACCCAGTCACTACAGGATTACCTGATGTGGCAGGTGGAGCTAACCCCTTTCTCCGATACCGATCGCGCGATTGCCACCTCCATCGTCGATGCCGTTGACGATACCGGCTATCTGACCGTCACGCTGGACGATATTCTGGAAAGCATGGGCGATGACGAGATTGAACTTGAAGAGATAGAAGCCGTTCTGAAGCGCATTCAGCGTTTCGACCCGGTGGGCGTAGCAGCGAAAGACCTGCGCGACTGTCTGCTGATCCAGCTTTCGCAGTTCAGCAAAGAGACGCCCTGGATCGATGAAGCCCGCTTAATCATCAGCGATCATCTGGATCTGCTGGCTAACCATGATTTCCGTACCCTGATGCGCGTTACGCGTCTGAAAGAAGAGGTGCTGAAAGAGGCGGTTAACCTGATCCAGTCGCTCGATCCTCGCCCCGGCCAGTCGATCCAGACCAGTGAGCCTGAATACGTCATACCTGACGTGCTGGTCAGAAAACACAACGGCCGCTGGGTCGTTGAACTCAATTCAGACAGCATTCCTCGCCTGCAAATCAATCAGCAATATGCCTCCATGTGCACCAGCGCGCGTAACGACGCCGACAACCAATATATTCGTAGCAATCTGCAGGAAGCGCGTTGGTTAATCAAAAGCCTGGAGAGCCGCAATGATACGCTGTTGCGGGTGAGCCGCTGTATCGTCGAACAACAGCAGGCTTTCTTTGAGCAGGGCGAAGAGTATATGAAACCGATGGTGCTGGCGGATATCGCCCAGGCCGTCGAGATGCATGAATCAACGATTTCCCGCGTGACCACGCAGAAGTATCTGCACAGTCCTCGCGGTATATTTGAGCTTAAGTATTTCTTCTCCAGCCATGTGAATACCGAAGGCGGTGGCGAAGCCTCGTCAACGGCGATTCGTGCACTGGTGAAGAAGTTGATCGCCGCGGAGAACCCCGCGAAGCCACTGAGCGACAGTAAGTTAACCACCATGCTGTCCGACCAGGGTATTATGGTGGCACGTCGTACTGTTGCGAAGTATCGAGAGTCTTTATCCATTCCGCCGTCTAACCAGCGTAAACAGCTGGTCTGACACAACCGATAAGGAAGACACTATGCAGCTCAACATCACTGGACAAAACGTCGAAATTACTGAAGCCTTACGCGACTTTGTGAACACGAAATTCGCAAAACTCGAGCAGTATTTCGAAAGGATCAATCAGGTCTATATTGTGTTGAAAGTGGAGAAAGTGACTCATATCTCGGATGCAACCCTGCATGTCAATGGGGGCGAACTCCACGCCAGTGCGGAAGGGCAAGACATGTACGCTGCTATCGACGGCTTGATTGATAAGCTTGCAAGACAGCTCAATAAACATAAAGATAAACTGAAACAACACTAATTGTCCGGGCAGTTAACGGGTGCAGGAAGGCCTGTTGTGAAGCACAACAGGCCATTTGTACAGTTAGCGCTTAGGTGAAATTATGATGAACAACGATTCCGCTCTTCAATTGAGCAATGTCCTTAACCAGGAATGTACCCGCAGTGGCGTTCACTGCCAGAGCAAAAAACGTGCGCTGGAGATTATCAGTGAGCTGGCCGCAAAACAGCTGGGCCTGCCACCGCAGGTCGTATTCGAAGCCATCCTGACCCGTGAAAAAATGGGCAGTACCGGTATCGGCAACGGCATTGCGATCCCGCATGGCAAACTGGAAGAGGACACCCTGCGTGCCGTCGGTGTGTTTGTGCAACTGGAAACGCCTATTGCCTTTGATGCCATCGATAACCAGCCCGTTGATCTCCTCTTCGCGCTGCTGGTTCCTGCCGATCAGACGAAAACCCATCTGCATACGCTTTCACTGGTCGCTAAACGCCTGGCCGATAAAACCATCTGCCGTCGACTGCGCTCAGCGCAAAGTGATGAAGAGCTTTATGAAATTATCACTGAAGCAGAAGGCAGTCAGGATGAGGCATAACCAGGAGATGGCCTTCACATCTGTTGTCCTGAGGAGAAACGGAACATGGTGCTGATGATTGTCAGTGGCCGTTCAGGGTCGGGGAAATCCGTCGCCCTGCGCGCGCTGGAAGACATGGGTTTTTACTGCGTCGATAACCTGCCGGTGGTACTGCTGCCCGAGCTGGCACGCACCCTTGCAGACAGACAAATCTCTGCCGCCGTCAGCATCGACGTCCGTAACATGCCTGAATCGCCAGAAATCTTTGAACAGGCGATGAGCAACCTGCCGGACACGTTTTCACCTCAGCTGTTGTTCCTTGATGCGGACCGCAACACGCTGATCCGTCGCTACAGCGATACTCGTCGTTTGCACCCGCTTTCCAGCAAGAACCTCTCTCTGGAGAGCGCAATCGACGAAGAGAGCGACCTGCTGGAGCCCCTGCGCTCACGTGCCGATTTGATTGTCGACACCTCCGAAATGTCCGTTCACGAGCTGGCAGAAATGCTGCGTACCCGTTTACTGGGCAAACGCGAGCGTGAACTGACAATGGTGTTTGAGTCATTCGGCTTTAAGCACGGCATTCCTATCGATGCGGATTATGTTTTCGACGTGCGCTTCCTGCCAAACCCGCACTGGGATCCGAAACTGCGTCCAATGACCGGTCTGGATAAACCCGTCGCGGCGTTCCTCGACAGGCACACAGAAGTTCACAATTTTATCTACCAGACGCGAAGCTACCTTGAGCTATGGTTACCTATGCTGGAGACAAATAATCGTAGCTATCTGACGGTGGCGATTGGCTGTACCGGCGGTAAACATCGTTCGGTCTATATCGCCGAACAGCTGGCCGACTATTTCCGTTCACGCGGAAAGAACGTTCAGTCCCGTCATCGCACGCTGGAAAAACGTAAAACATGACCGTAAAACAAACCGTTGAGATCACCAATAAGCTGGGCATGCACGCACGCCCGGCGATGAAGCTGTTTGAACTGATGCAGGGTTTCGATGCGGAAGTTCTGCTGCGAAATGATGAAGGGACCGAAGCGGAAGCAAACAGCGTCATTGCGCTGCTGATGCTGGACTCCGCCAAAGGTCGCCAGATTGAAGTCGAAGCCACCGGCCCACAGGAAGAGGAAGCGCTGGCGGCGGTGATTGCGCTGTTTAACGCCGGGTTTGACGAGGATTGATTTCAGCCCCGCTGGCGGGTGGCGCTGCGCTTGCCCGCTACATTAGCTTATTACGCTGCATAAACCCTTCCCCGCCTAACTGACGCATCTGGCGCATGATCCACGCCTGACGGCTTCGCACGTACCCTGAAGGGGCATTAGCCTTAAAGCGGATGGGATTAGGCAAGACGGCAGCCAGGAGCGCCGCTTCGGACATACTCAGTCGGCTGGCCGGTTTATTGAAATAGCGCTGCGCGGCGGCCTCCACACCAAACACGCCATCGCCAAACTCAGCAATATTGAGATAGACGGTCAGAATGCGTTTTTTGCTCCAGACCGTTTCCATCCCCAGCGTCAACCCCGCTTCCAGCCCTTTTCGTACCCAGCTGCGACCGTCCCACAGGAACAGATTCTTTGCGGTTTGCTGCGATAATGTCGATGCCCCACGGACGCGGTTTTCGTGGCGTTCATTGTGCGCCAGCGCTTTCTCGATTGCCGCCACGTCAAACCCCCAGTGTTCCGGGAATTTCTGATCCTCTGCCGCAATGACCGCCAGCCCCATAAAAGGTGAGATCTCATCCATACTTACCCAGTCCGAGTGGGCCACATAGCTGAAATCACCACTGAGCCATGCCCCAAGCTGACGCTCGACCATCACGGCCGAAAACGGGACCGGCATAATGCTGAATAAGGCGAGTCCGCCGCCCCAGAATACCGCGAGCACGAGAACGATGCGCAACAGGGCGCGTTTCACCCACGCGCCTGCGCCGAATTTACGACTCATTCAGTCAACACCAGCACTCTGGCCACCAGTTTTTCGATGCCTGCAGCGGCCTCGGCAATATTCTGCGCCAGCATCCAGGCAGGCGTGGTAACGACCTTGTTGTCTTCATCCACCACAATGTCATCCACCGGACAAGGTACGTGCTCGCCGCCCATCTCCTCAATGATTTCTGCGGTATCAATATCGGTGCCGATTGTCAGCCGCAGCGGGAAATCAAAAATTTTAGGCAGCATTGCCGGCGCGATACAGATAAAGCCCTGCGGTTTACCTGCCGCGTGCATTGCTTGCGACAGCGCTTTTAAATGGGGATCGATCTGACACGCCGCCCCTTCTGAAGCAAAGGTACTGAGATTTTTGGCCGCCCCAAACCCGCCCGGCACGATTAACGCATCGAGCTCAGCGGCGTCCGCCTGAATAAGGGGGTGGACATCGCCACGCGCAATACGCGCCGCTTCAATCAGTACGTTACGGGTTTCCGCCATGGCCTCTCCGGTCAGATGATTAATCACATCTGCCTGCTTTTTGTCTGGCGCAAAACAGATCGCTTCCGCCCCCTGCCTTGCCAGGGCCAGCAGCGTGATGACGGCTTCATGAATTTCTGAACCATCGTAAACACCGCATCCGCTCAGTACGACACCAACCTTTTTCATCCTGACGTTCCTTCTTTGCAACTTGCTGAAGCACATAATTAATTTTGATTAAAACGCTATGCTTCACACATTTCACTGATTCATGTAACAAACCATTTAAGATTTGCTATCTTATCTGCGTGCGGCCTAAATTTTCAGGCGGCGCCCATGCGAAAACAACACGAAAAATCAGGCGCAGCCACGATTTCCCTGGTGTTGGCGCAGTATTCGCGCACCCCGGTTAAGCCGGGGTCATTTTTTTCTGGCATCCACCCAGGCTTTTAGCACCGCCACATCGTTCTGCCACTCTTGTTTCATCTCCTCGACCCAATCACCCACGTTATCTTCCCATGCCGGTAAATCAGGTGACTGAATCTGTTGTCCCAACTGCTGTAAGTGGCGTAACCCGACAGAGCCAGCAGCGCCTTTGATCTTATGCCCTTCTTCCACAATGCCTTTCTGATCGCGTGCGGTCAGGTTGGACTCCAGCACGCTCAGGTAGCCAGGCATCATTTTTTCGAACACGGCCAGACCATCGGTAATCAGTTTTGGGCCAACCAGGTCGATGTACTGCTCCAGCATCGCAGTATCCAGAATCGTTTGGGTCTTCGCGCTATCAACAGACGTCATGGTGCTCTCCTCTTCATCATGGGTATCCCAGAACTTCTTGATCATGGCGGTCAGAGCAGGCACCGCCAGCGGCTTGCTGAGCACATCATCCATACCGGCATCGAGGTACTCTTTTTTATCTTTCAGGACGTTGGCCGTCAGCGCGACCAGCGGCGGCAGTTCATCGGCGGCATACTGCGTTGTCAGCGCACGGGAGATATCCAGCCCGGTCATGTCCGGCAGTTGAATATCCAGCAGGACGAGGTCATATTCGCCCGGTTTAAACATCTCCAGCGCGGCTTTACCGGTCATCGCCACGTCCACGCTGTTACCCAGTTTTTCCAGCACCGAGCGCGCCACAATCACGTTCAGCTCGATGTCTTCTACCAGCAGAACATGCAGCGCCGGTAGCGGCATATCGTCTTGTTCAAAGGTATCCTCAACCTCTTCTGCCACCGCCGGGGCATGCACCGTCAGCGTAAAGGTAGAGCCTTTGCCCGCCTGGCTGGCCACGGTGATATCACCGCCCATGCTCTTCGCGAGCCGTTTCGATACCGCAAGGCCAATGCCCGTGCCGGTAGCAGGCTTACCACCGTTGCTGTCCTTCACCTGATAATACATGGCAAAGATTTTGTCCTGCTCTTCCTGCGGAATGCCAATGCCTGAGTCTTCCACCTCAAAGTGCAGCATGTCTCCTTCGTCATAGCGGATACGCACCGCCACCTGCCCCTGCTGGGTAAATTTCACCGCGTTACTGATCAGGTTCCAGAGGATTTGGCGCAGACGCGTGCCGTCCGTGACCACTTTGTGCGGCAGCGGCAGGGTTGGCTCCATGACAAAGCTCAGCCCCTTCTGCTGCGCCTGCAGGCCGGACAGGTTTTCCAGATCGGCAAGGAAGCTGGTGAAATCAACCGGCTGGTTATCAAGCTGGACTTTACGGCGCTCCATCTTATCCATGTCAATAATATCGTTGAAGATATTCCCCAGCGTGACCGCCGAGACATGGATCGTTTTGAGGTATTTTTCCTGTTCCGCCGTCAGGTCGGTGTCCAGCAGAATACGGCTTAAGCCGACGATGCCGTTCAACGGGGTACGCAGTTCATGGCTGATGGTGGAGATGAAGGTCGTCTTATCGCGGCTGGCGCGCTCAAGGGCATCCTGATAACGCTTACGCTCGGTGATATCGCGACCAAAGCCCATCAGGCCGTGGCGTTTCCCGACGCGGTCGTAGTACGGCACTTTACGGATCTCAAAGCAGGCTTTACGCCCGTCCGGGTAATCCAGCCACTGTTCATAGGTCAGCGAGACATTGTGGCGGAAGACTTTTTCGTCCGTCTCCATGACCTTGGCAGCCGCCTCTTCGGAGTACACATCCTGGGGTTTCAGGTGGATCAGCTGCTTTTCGCTTTTGCCGGTCAGCAGCTCCATCGCCCGGTTACAGCCGGAGAACTCTTTGTCTTCGTTACGGTAGAAAACCAGATCCGGAGAAGCATCAAGGAATGAACGCAGGAAAGAGGATTGCTGCTCAAGCTGGATCTGTGTCACCTCACGCTCTTTCATTTCGATTTTCAGCTGCTCAAGCGTCGCCTGACGCTCGGCTTCCGCCTTCTCACGATCTGAAATCTCCTGGTTAAGCTGGGCAATGTTGTCTTTCAGCTGGACGTTGAGCTTTAAATCGCGCTCACGCATCTCTTCCAGCTTATCAACCAGTTTTGACAGGCGCTGACGGGACTCCTCCAGCTGTTCAACGACGACGGAAAGAAAATAGACCGCCCAGGGGGTGATCAGCAAACCGAAGAAGATAGAGCGGATGACGTCGATACTCTCGACCTGACCATGCAACACCATGGTCACGGCCATTTGCACGACAATGGCCAGAACAACCAGCGCCAGCGCCAGCAGCATGGAGAAACGCACCAGCCCGAGCTTCATCATCAGGTCGACGTAGTACTGGGCAAGCATTCGAATTTGCTTCATAGAGGATCCCTTCACGACTTTATCGCTCAATAATACTCAAATTCGCGGCGGGACGTTGAAGGTTGTGAGAAAAAGTGCGGGGTGAAACAGGAGATTAGCCTCGCTTCCGGCTAACCGGAAGCGAGGAGAGGAGAATCAGGAGCGTTTCAGCAGCAGCCAGAGGCTGATCAGCAGGAAGCTGGCGCTCGGCAGCAGCGCACCAATAATTGGCGGAATGCCGTAAACCAGCGTCAGCGGGCCAAAGATCTGATCGAGAACGTAGAATACAAAGCCGAAGCTGATCCCGGTGACCACTCGAACACCCATCGGTACGCTACGCAGCGGGCCAAAGATAAACGACAGGGCCATCAGCATCATCACCGCCACGGACATCGGCTGGAAGATTTTGCTCCACATATTGAGCTGATAACGCCCGGCATCCTGCCCGCTCGACTTCAGGTATTTGACGTAGTTGTGCAACCCGCTGATGGAGAGCGCGTCCGGATCCAGCGCCACCACCCCGAGTTTGTCCGGCGTGAGGTTGGTTTTCCACGTCCCGGACACCATCTGAGAGCCGGTGATTTGTTTCGGGTTCGTCAGGTCAGACTCGTCAACCTGGGATAACCGCCACTGCTTGTGTTCGGGGTCAAACTTCGCTGACGATGCGTGACGTACAGACTGTAAACGACGCTCATCATTGAAGGCGTAAATACTCACGCCGCCCAGTTCATCATCCCCTTTCACGCGTTCGATATAGACGAAGTTCTGGCCATCTTTCGCCCATAACCCTTGCTGTGTAGAGAGCAGTGAACCGCCGTACATCGCCTGGGCACGATAGTTACGCGCCATCTGTTCGCCCTGCGGTGCCACCCACTCGCCAATCGCCATGGTCAACAGCACCAGTGGGATCGCGGTTTTCATGACCGACAGCGCCACCTGCAAACGGGTAAAGCCCGATGCCTGCATCACAACCAGTTCGCTGCGCTGTGCCAGCATCCCCAGCCCCAGCAGCGCGCCCAGCAGGGCCGCCATCGGGAAGAAGATCTGCACATCTTTTGGCACGCTGAGCAGGGTATACATCCCTGCACCCAGCGCGTCGTAGCTCCCTTGCCCGGCTTTTTTCAGCTGATCGACAAATTTGATAATGCCGGAGAGCGACACCAGCATGAACAACGTCATCATGATGGTGGTGAAAATGGTTTTACCGATATAGCGATCAAGAACGCCAAACGCCTGCATTAGATGGCTCCTTTACGCGAAAATCGGGCACGTATGCGGCGCACTGGCACCGTATCCCACAGGTTTAATCCCAGCGCCAGTAAGATGTACAGGCTGTTGACGAACCACGTCCAGACCATCGGGTCCAGCTTACCCTTCGCGCCGTTAGAACGAATCGAGGTTTGCAGCAGGAAGTAGATCAGGTACAGCAGCATCGCCGGCAGCATTGAGAGCACGCGCCCCTGACGCGGGTTCACCACGCTCAGCGGCACGACAATCAATGCCATCATAAACACGGTGAAGACGAGCGTAATACGCCAGTGGAACTCCGCACGCGCTCTGTCAGTATCAGTGTTCCACAGCGTACGCATATCCATTTGCTCGGTATCCGTTGGATCGAGCGCCACCGCCTGATGACCAATAATGGCCTGATAGTTCTGGAAATCCGTAATACGGAAGTCACGAAGCATCGCGGTCCCTTCAAAGCGGGTGCCTTTATTCAGCGTCACGACCTGGGAACCATCTTTGCGCTGCGCAAGCTGACCGGAGTCTGCCACCACCACCGATGGACGGGCGTTTCCTTTGGTCCGCAGCTGTGCCAGGAAGACGTCGTTGAATTTACTGCCGTCGACGCTCTCAATAAACAGCACTGAGTTTCCGTCGGTCGCCTGCTGGAACTGCCCCTGCGCTAATGCCGCCATACCGGGGTTCGCTTTTGCTTCAGCCAGCACTTCATCCTGATGACGAGAGGACATTGGGCCCGCCCACATCACATTCACCGCGGCGACGATACCCGTGAACAGCGCCAGTATCATGGCGGCTTTCACCAGAACAGCCTTGCTCAAACCACAGGCATGCATCACCGTGATTTCACTCTCGGTATAAAGCTTACCGAGCGTCATGAGCAGACCGAGGAAAAGACTTAGCGGCAGAATAAGCTGCGCCATTTCCGGGATCCCTAAACCAAGCAGGGAAAGCACCAGATTCGTTGGAATTTCGCCGTCAACGGCCGCACCGAGGATCTTGACCAGCTTCTGACAGAAAAAAATCAGCAGCAGGATGAAGAGGATCGCCAGTTGGCTTTTGAGCGTCTCCCGCACCAGATATCTTATGATTATCACTTTAAATACGCCCGTAAAAACCCGTCTCTTTGCTGGAAAATCGCTTGTTTCATGGCTTAAACGTCATTTATTCTCTTGAGTCGTCGAAATCATCGCTAAGATTAAAACACCCGGCGGATTCACGCTTCAGGACTTTTTCTGACGTGTCGAAACCGTAATAACGTAAGATTAACACGAAGTCACCACAACAGCGGACTTGAGTTACGAAAGGTTTCAATTCTATCCGTAGCAGCCGCTGTTGTCTTTAAGATTCAGGAGCGTAGTGCATGGAGTTCAGTGTAAAAAGCGGTAGCCCGGAGAAACAGCGGAGTGCCTGCATCGTTGTGGGCGTCTTTGAACCACGCCGACTCTCCCCGATCGCCGAGCAACTCGATAAAATCAGTGACGGCTACATTAGTGCCCTGCTGCGCCGTGGCGAACTGGAAGGCAAACCTGGGCAGACGCTGTTACTGCACCATGTTCCGAACGTGCTGTCCGAACGTATTCTGCTGATTGGCTGCGGTAAAGAGCGCGAGCTGGATGAACGTCAGTATAAGCAGGTGATTCAGAAAACAATTAATACCCTGAATGACACCGGCTCAATGGAAGCCGTTTGCTTCCTGACCGAACTGCACGTCAAAGGTCGTAACACCTACTGGAAAGTGCGCCAGGCTGTCGAAACCGCAAAAGAGAGCCTGTACAGCTTCGATCAGCTCAAGACCAACAAAAGCGAGCCGCGCCGTCCGCTGCGTAAAATGGTCTTTAACGTGCCAACCCGTCGCGAACTCACCAGCGGCGAGCGCGCCATCCAGCACGGTCTGGCGATTGCCGCCGGGATTAAAGCCGCAAAAGATCTGGGCAACATGCCGCCTAATATCTGTAACGCCGCCTATCTGGCCTCTCAGGCGCGCCAGCTGGCTGACTCCTATAGCAAGAATGTCATCACCCGCGTTATCGGCGAACAGCAGATGAAAGAGCTGGGTATGCACTCTTACCTGGCGGTGGGCAACGGCTCGCAGAACGAATCCCTGATGTCGGTTATCGAATACAAGGGCAATCCGTCAGAAGACGCGCGTCCTGTTGTGCTGGTTGGTAAAGGCCTGACCTTCGATTCCGGTGGTATCTCCATCAAGCCTTCTGAAGGCATGGATGAGATGAAGTACGACATGTGTGGTGCAGCGGCGGTGTATGGCGTGATGCGTATGGTGGCTGAACTTCAGTTACCGATTAACGTTATCGGCGTGCTGGCGGGCTGCGAAAACATGCCGGGTGGACGCGCTTATCGTCCGGGTGATGTCCTGACCACCATGTCCGGCCAGACCGTTGAGGTGCTGAACACCGATGCCGAGGGCCGTCTGGTGCTGTGCGACGTATTAACCTACGTTGAACGCTTCGAACCTGACGTGGTGATCGACGTGGCCACCCTGACCGGTGCCTGCGTGATCGCGCTGGGCCACCACATCACCGGCCTGATGTCGAACCACAATCCGCTGGCGCACGAGCTTATCGGCGCGTCCGAACAAGCCGGTGACCGCGCATGGCGTCTGCCATTGGGTGACGAATACCAGGAACAGCTGGAATCTAACTTTGCGGACATGGCGAACATCGGCGGCCGTCCTGGTGGTGCCATCACCGCGGGCTGCTTCCTGGCACGCTTCACCCGCAAGTACAACTGGGCGCACCTGGATATTGCCGGCACCGCATGGCGCTCCGGAAAAGCCAAAGGCGCGACCGGTCGTCCGGTTGCATTGCTGTCGCAGTTCCTGCTCAATCGCGCCGGATTTAATGGCGACGAGTAAGTCAAAACGGCAGTAAACCGTAGGCCGGGTAAGGCGAAGGCGCCACCCGGCTTAAGCATTTAAAGTGAGCACAAGAAGCCCCATATATGAAGAATGCAACGTTCTACCTTCTGGACAATGACACCCATCAGGATGGCCTCAGCGCCGTAGAACAGCTGGTGTGTGAAATTGCCGCAGAACGTTGGCGCGCAGGTAAACGGGTTCTGATTGCCTGTGAAGATGAACAGCAGGCGATTCGTCTTGACGAAGCGCTGTGGGCGCGCCCGCCGGAGAGTTTTGTACCGCATAACCTGTCTGGCGAAGGGCCGCGCGGCGGCGCACCGGTCGAGATAGCCTGGCCGCAAAAGCGCAACAGCAGCGCGCGCGATATTCTGATTAGCCTGCGGATAGATTTTGCAGATTTTGCCACCGCTTTCACAGAAGTGGTAGACTTTGTCCCTTACGAAGAATCCTTGAAACAACTGGCGCGCGAACGCTACAAAGCGTACCGCCTGGCTGGTTTTAACCTGAATACGGCAACCTGGAAATAATGGAAAAGACATATAACCCACGCGATATCGAACAGCCGCTTTACGAGCACTGGGAACAGCAGGGCTATTTCAAGCCTAACGGCGATGAAAGCAAAGAGTCCTTCTGCATCATGATCCCGCCGCCGAACGTCACCGGCAGTTTGCATATGGGTCATGCCTTCCAGCAGACCATCATGGATACCATGATCCGCTACCAGCGCATGCAGGGCAAAAACACCCTGTGGCAGGCGGGGACTGACCACGCGGGTATCGCGACCCAGATGGTGGTTGAGCGTAAGATTGCCGCTGAAGAGGGTAAAACCCGTCACGATTACGGTCGCGACGCCTTTATCGATAAAATCTGGCAGTGGAAAGCAGAATCTGGCGGCACCATTACCCGTCAGATGCGCCGTCTCGGTAACTCCGTAGACTGGGAGCGCGAGCGTTTCACCATGGACGAAGGCCTTTCCAACGCCGTAAAAGAAGTGTTCGTCCGTCTGTACAAAGAAGACCTGATTTACCGTGGCAAACGCCTGGTTAACTGGGACCCGAAACTGCGCACTGCGATCTCTGACCTGGAAGTGGAAAACCGCGAGTCTAAAGGCTCCATGTGGCACATCCGCTATCCGCTTGCCGACGGCGCGAAAACCGCAGACGGTAAAGATTACTTAGTGGTGGCGACCACCCGTCCGGAAACCCTGCTGGGCGATACCGGCGTGGCCGTTAACCCGGAAGATCCGCGTTATAAAGATCTGATTGGCAAATTCGTGGTGCTGCCGCTGGTGAACCGCCGCATTCCGATAGTGGGCGACGAACACGCCGACATGGAAAAAGGCACCGGCTGCGTGAAAATCACCCCGGCGCACGACTTCAACGACTACGAAGTGGGTCGTCGTCACGCCCTGCCGATGATCAACATTCTGACCTTCGACGGTGACATCCGTGAAAGCGCAGAAGTGTATGACACCAAAGGCAACGAATCCGACGTTTACTCAAGCGACATTCCGGCGGAGTTCCAGAAGCTGGAACGCTTTGCCGCGCGTAAAGCGATTGTGGCTGCCGTTGACGCACTCGGCCTGCTGGAAGAGATTAAACCTCACGATCTGACCGTGCCGTACGGCGACCGTGGTGGCGTGGTTATCGAGCCAATGCTGACCGACCAGTGGTATGTGCGTGCCGACGTGCTGGCAAAACCGGCTGTTGAAGCGGTTGAAAACGGCAGCATTCAGTTCGTGCCGAAGCAGTACGAAAACATGTACTTCTCCTGGATGCGCGATATTCAGGACTGGTGTATCTCCCGTCAGCTGTGGTGGGGTCACCGTATCCCGGCATGGTACGACAACGAAGGCAACGTATACGTTGGCCGCAGCGAAGATGAAGTGCGTCAGGAAAACAACCTGAGCGCAGACGTTGCCCTGCGTCAGGACGAAGACGTGCTGGATACCTGGTTCTCCTCCGCGCTGTGGACCTTCTCCACCCTCGGCTGGCCAGAGAACACCGACGCGCTGCGTCAGTTCCACCCAACCAGCGTGATGGTGTCTGGCTTCGATATCATCTTCTTCTGGATTGCCCGCATGATCATGATGACCATGCACTTCATTAAAGATGAAAACGGCAAGCCGCAGGTTCCGTTCCATACCGTCTATATGACCGGTCTTATCCGTGACGATGAAGGCCAGAAGATGTCCAAATCCAAGGGCAACGTCATTGACCCGCTGGATATGGTGGACGGGATCTCCCTGGAAGAGCTGCTGGAAAAACGCACCGGCAACATGATGCAGCCGCAGCTGGCAGAGAAGATCCGCAAGCGCACCGAGAAACAGTTCCCGAACGGGATTGAATCTCACGGTACTGACGCCCTGCGTTTCACCCTGGCGGCGCTGGCCTCTACCGGTCGCGACATCAACTGGGACATGAAGCGTCTGGAAGGTTACCGTAACTTCTGTAACAAACTGTGGAACGCCAGCCGCTTCGTGCTGATGAACACTGAAGATCAGGATTGCGGCTTCAACGGCGGCGAGATGATCCTCTCTCTGGCCGACCGCTGGATCCTGGCGGAATTCAACCAGACGGTGAAAGCGTTCCGCGAGGCGCTGGACAGCTACCGCTTCGACATCGCGGCGGGCATTCTGTACGAATTCACCTGGAACCAGTTCTGTGACTGGTACCTGGAGCTGGCGAAGCCGGTCATGAACGGCGGAACGGAGGCAGAACTGCGCGGTACGCGTAACACGCTGATTACCGTGCTGGAAGGTCTGCTGCGTCTGGCGCACCCGATCATTCCATTTATCACCGAAACCATCTGGCAGCGTGTGAAAGCGATCGCGGGCATCAACGCCGACACCATCATGCTGCAGCCGTTCCCGGAATTTGATGCCGCTAAAGTGGATGAAGCTGCCTCAGCGGATACCGAGTGGCTGAAGCAGGCGATCGTCGCTGTACGTAACATCCGTGCAGAAATGAACATCGCCCCGGGCAAACCGCTGGAACTGCTCCTGCGCGGTTGCAGCGACGCGGCTGTTCGTCGTGTCACCGAGAACAATACCTTCCTGAAAACCATGGCTCGTCTGGAAAGCATCACCGTGCTGCCAGCCGATGACAAAGGTCCGGTCTCCGTGACGAAAATCATCGACGGCGCCGAGCTGCTGATCCCAATGGCAGGTCTCGTCGACAAAGACGCAGAGCTGGCACGCCTGGCGAAAGAAGTGGCAAAAGTCGACGTGGAAATTGGCAAAATCGAAAGCAAACTGGCGAACGAAGGCTTTGTCGCCCGCGCGCCGGAAGCGGTCATCGCCAAAGAGCGTGAACGCCTGGTTGCTTTCGCCGATGCGAAGACCAAGCTGATTGAGCAGCAGGCGGTGATTGCGGCCCTGTAATGCTTTTACCCCTTACGCTTCAGGGCGTAAGGGGGATTCTTCCTGAAAACTCCTCGCTTGCACTCCCCTTTCTGCGGTGCTATTAACAGCAGTTGTGTGTCAATTTTTGTAATGAGTAATGCTATGAGCGTGATTACCCCCGTCGCGACGACGATGCGTCGGATCGCTGTGCAGGACAACCCGGCTATCGCCGCCGTTATCCGTACGGTTTCTGCCGAATATGGCCTGACGGCTGATAAAGGCTATACGGTTGCTGATCCAAATCTGGACGAGCTGTTCCAGCTTTACAGCCAGCCGGGCCATGCCTACTGGGTTATTGAGCAGAATGGCCAGGTGGTGGGCGGCGGCGGCGTTGCTCCGCTCAGCTGCAGTGAGCCGGATATCTGCGAGCTGCAGAAAATGTATTTCCTGCCATCTGTTCGCGGACAAGGCCTGGCGAAGAGACTGGCGCTGGTCGCACTCGACTATGCCCGCAATCAGGGATTTACACGCTGTTACCTCGAAACAACCGCCTTCCTCAAAGAGGCCATCGGCCTGTATGAACATCTGGGCTTTGAGCATATTGATGCACCGCTGGGCTGCACCGGCCACGTCGATTGCGAAGTCAGGATGCTGAAAACGCTGTAAATACTTTTGCTGCCCTCTTCTGTTAAGCGGTGGTTAACTGAATGCTCTACACTCTCAGTTCACACCATAACGGGGGAAACACGATGTCGAAGATAAAAAGCTACGCCGCACCGCAGGCGGGTGCAGAACTTGAACTGTACGAGTACGATGCGGGCGAACTAAAAGCAGAAGACGTCGAAGTACAGGTTGATTACTGCGGGATCTGCCACTCGGATCTCTCCATGATCGACAACGAATGGGGCTTTTCAAGCTATCCACTGGTCGCCGGACACGAAGTGATTGGCCGCGTCGTGGCGCTCGGCAGCGCTGCGCAGGACAAAGGCCTGAAAGTGGGCCAGCGCGTGGGTATTGGCTGGACGGCACGCAGCTGCGGTCATTGCGACGCCTGTATCAGCGGCAACCAGATCAACTGCCTTGAAGGCGCCGTTCCAACCATCCTCAACAAGGGCGGTTTTGCCGATAAACTGCGCGCCGACTGGCAGTGGGTCATTCCGCTGCCGGACAGCATTGATATCGAATCCGCAGGCCCGCTGCTGTGCGGCGGCATTACCGTCTTTAAACCGCTGCTGATGCACCATATCACCGCCACCAGCCGTGTGGGTGTGATTGGTATCGGGGGGCTCGGTCATATTGCCATCAAACTGCTGCACGCGATGGGCTGCGAAGTGACGGCATTCAGTTCTAACCCGGCGAAAGAACAAGAAGTGCTGGCGATGGGGGCGGATAAAGTGGTGAACAGCCGCGATCCAGACGCGCTGAAAGCACTGGCGGGTCAATTCGATCTGATCATCAACACCGTTAATGTCGATCTCGACTGGCAGCCGTACTTTGAAGCACTGGCCTACGGCGGTAACTTCCATACGGTGGGTGCCGTGCTGAAGCCGCTGCCGGTTCCGGCGTTTACCCTGATCGGCGGGGATCGCAGCGTGTCCGGCTCTGCAACCGGCACGCCGTTCGAGTTGCGCAAACTGATGAAGTTCGCCGGGCGCACGAAAGTATCGCCAACCACCGAACTCTATCCGATGTCGAAAATCAACGAAGCGATCCAGCACGTGCGTGACGGCAAAGCCCGTTACCGTGTGGTGTTGAAAGCAGATTTTTAATGTGACACACCCCTCTCCCACAGGGCTGAGGGTACCCCACAAAATAATACCTGCACGGAGGACTCCCTCTCCCTTGAGGGAGAGGGTTGGGGTGAGGGGGAACATATGGCTGTAGAGGTCATTCCGTTCACTTTATGTTCCTTGCTACTCTGTAACGGCATGACTTGTGAACGTGCCAGGGCGGCTCAATCGCCACCGCC